>CANSLE010000275.1 GCA_947647645.1 uncultured Microbacterium sp. | reverse complement strand
CGGGAGGGCGCGGCTGCAGCGGCGGTGCTCGCCGGTGTGGCCGGCGGAGAGGCCGTGGGCGCCGTGGGGGCGGTGACGGGGTCGGTCTGGGACATGTCTCCACGCTAGGGGCCGGGCGTGCGCCGGCCCAGGGAGCGGTCCCCCGAGGCGCGTTCGGGTTATCCCCCGGACGGCACCGCCGCGGGCCGGCACGAGGTGGGGGAGGATGGACGGGTGACCGCCGCCGACATCCGCCTCATCGCCGTCGACATGGACGGCACCCTGCTCCTGCCCGACGGGACGGTCCCGGACGGCCTGTGGCCGCTGCTGGAGCGCCTGCGCGAACGCGGCATCGCGTTCGCTCCGGCCAGCGGCCGCCAGCTCGCGACCCTGCAGCGTACGTTCGCCGGTGTCGACGCCGAGCTCGACTACATCGCCGAGAACGGTGCGTACGTCGTGCGGGGGGATGCCGAGGTCAGCTCCGACGCGGTGGATCCGGCGGTCGCGGCATCCGTGGTGAGGCGCGTGCGCGCGCTCGTCGCCGACGGCACCCTGCGCGCGGGGCTCGTGCTGTGCGGCAAGCGCTCCGCCTCTGTCGAGGACACCGACCCCGACTTCCTCGCCGAGGTCCACAGATACTACGCCCGGCTCGAGGTCGTGCCCGACCTGCTCGCGGTGGACGACCAGATCCTCAAGCTTGCCGTCTTCGACGTCGACGGCGGCGAGGCGCACACCGCGCCCGCGTTCGCCGACCTCGCGGCGACGCATCGGGTCGTCGTCTCGGGCCACCACTGGGTCGACATCATGAACACCACCGTCAACAAGGGGATCGCGCTGCGCGCGCTGCAGGCGGCGCTCGGTGTGACCGCTGCCCAGACGGCGGCGTTCGGCGACTACCTCAACGACGTGGAGCTGCTGCAGGTCGCCGACTGGTCGTACGCGATGGCCGACGCGCATCCCGACGTGGTCGCCGTCGCGCGTTTCCGTGCCCCCTCGAACGCCGAGGCCGGTGTGCTCACCGTGATCGAGGGGCTGCTGGCGTCGTGACGGCGGAGCCGACCGCGCCTTCCCCGCGGTTCGCGGCATCCGCGTCGGGTGGAGAACGCCGACATCGTCGGCTTCGCCCTGACGGATGCCGAGATCAGCGCGATCAGCAGCCTCGAGCGGGGTCGGTTGTGGGGCGGCGATCCCGCGACTCACGAGGAGCTGTGACGACGCGCGCGAGCAGGCGGTCGGCGCCGACGAACAGATAGCCGACCGCGACGAGGGCGACCGTGAGTCCCGCGATCCAGACCGCGACGCCTCCGACCCCGTTTTTCGCGACGTCCATGAAGGGGTATGGCGCGGTCGTCCCCCCGGCGAAGCGACCCCCCAGTGCGCTGTACGAGAACGCGAAGACGAGGTAGGCGTAGGGGATCAGCGCCCAGAGAAGCGGGTCGTGGGCGCGCAGTCGTCCCTTCGGGACGAACAGCAGCCAGTCGATGATCACGAGCATCGGCGTGACGATGTGAACGAGGTTGTCCGTCAGCGTGAACGGCTGGTAGGAGCCCGGCTGGGTGAACAGGGCCGGCGCCAGCACGAACAGGTAGATCAGCATCGTGACCGTGATCGCCTCCATGACCGCCGCCGCCCACCGTGCCGACGGGGTCGAGACGCCCGTCCAGCCATCGCGCTGCGCATCACGGACGGTGACGACCGCCGACAGCGCGATCCACGCAAGGCAGAGCACGTTGCTGAGCACCGTGTAGTAGAGGAACGACGACCACGTCGGCGTCGCGGTCCACAGTCCCGAGATCCGGGCGATCCCGACGACGATGACGAGCGCCGCGACCGCGCGATAACCGAAGGCCAGGATGCGGGAGCGTACGATCATGCGCCCATGGTAGGGGGCGGGGGCCGTCAGTGCGGCGCGTGGTACTCGCTCTCGCCGCGCTTCCAGTAGCCCTTGACGATGATCTTCTCCGGCGGGACGCCCCATCTGCCCACGAGGAGCGACCGGCCGTGGCGGACGATCGCCTGCTCGGCGGCGATGAACCCGAACACGTCCCCGCCCGGCCGGTCGGACGCGTCCAGCGCGTCCAGGCGGTCCGCCAGCGCCGTGCCTGCGGGCCGAGAGCCGCGATGCACCGCCTCGACGATCACGCCGGGCGGGGTGGGGAGAGCGATGTCGTGCGCGGCGTCGCGCGTTTCGAGGAGCACGCGCCCGACGGCGTCGGCATCCATCAGGTGGATGAAGCGCCGGATGGCCGGGACCGCGGTCTCATCGCCCGCGAGGAGCCATCCGTCGGGCCGACCCCTGAGCACGAGCGAACCTCGCGGTCCGCCGACGCAGACCGGCGCGCCGATCTCCGCGTCTCGGGCCCACGGGGACGCGACGCCCTGCTCCTCGTTGCCGTCGTCGTGCCCGTGCAGGGCGAACTCGAGGTCGAGCCACCCCTCCTCGGCATCCCCGTCCAGCGGCGTGTATTCGCGACTCGGAGCGGTCCGCATCTCTTCGATGGAGCTCGAAGCGGTCTCGGGGAAGAAGACACGGACGTGGTCGTCGGCGCCCGGCGAGGCGAAGCCGCGGAGGTCGGCACCGGCGACCCGCACGCGGACGTAGGCGGGGGTGATCCACTGCCGGGCGGTCAGGTGCGCCCGGCGAAAGCGAAGCTCGAGCGCGCGACGTTCCAGGTGGAAGGAGGTCGTTGCGGATGTCATGGCTGCTCCTTGTGTCGGGAACTCTCGGTGGGGTGTCGGGCGCCCGGTCACCGATGTCACCCCTAACGAAGGTTAGGCAATCCTAACCAACTATGTCTGCGGTGTGCACGTCGCAGTAGAGACCGGCCCGACGGCCGGTGCGCGCCGACGCCGTCAGAGCTGGGCGCCGTCGTCCCAGGGGTCGTCGAGCCGCGGCGTGCGCCCGCGCCACGATTCATACGCGATCAGCCAGCCGACCGAGATGATCACCGCGAGCAACAGACCCAGCCAGACGTTCTCCATGACCAGGCCGAAGAGGACGCCGGCGGCCAGCAGGACGAGGGTGCCGATCAGCCAGCCGATGCGGCCCCGCGGCCATCCTCTGTGGGTCATGCCGCCAGCCTAGGAGATCGCCCGCCGTGCCGCCGACTCAGCGCGTCCGGTGGTCTTCCGGGCTGAGCCGTGGGCCGCGGCGCGGCTCGAGCCGCCCGCTGAGCCCGAGCAGACGGATCACCCGCTGCCGGTGCCCACGCCAGGGCTCGAGCAGCTCCAGCATGCCGTCGTCGTCGGCGCGCCGCCCGGTGAGCGCAAAGCCCACCTGATGGGCGAGGTGATAGTCGCCGATACTCACGGCGTCCGCGTCGCCGAAGGCCCGGATGCGCGTCTCGGCGCTCGTCCACGGGCCGACGCCGCGGAGAGCGGTGAGGGGTGCATCGGCGGACGCCGCGTCCGTCGCGATCCGCTCGATCGACGCGCGTCGTCCGGCGGCGTCGACGATCGTCCGCGACTGCGGCGGTTCGAGTCCCGCGCGGTGCCAGGTCCAGCTGGGGATGAGGTGCCACGCGGCGGGCGGGGCGAACATCGGCCGCGGGGTCGGTCCCGGGGCCCGCTCGCCGCACCAGGTGAGGATCATCCGCCACGCGCCGAAGGCCTGCAGGCCCGTGACCTTCTGCTCGAAGACCGCGCTGACGAGGGCGTCGAAGACGAGGTCGGTGCGACCCAGCCGGAGGTCGCCGTGGCGGCGGTGCGCCTCGGCGACGACCGGATGCCGGTGCGCCTCGAATCCGCCGGGGTCATCGTCCGCGCCGCACAGTCGCGGCACCTGGGAGAGCGCCCAGGCGGCGCCC
>CANSLE010000274.1 GCA_947647645.1 uncultured Microbacterium sp. | reverse complement strand
GGCCGCGGCGGCGGGGTTGGTCGGGGCGTTGCGCACGAACGGGCCGAGCAGGCCGAGCCCGCAGACCGCGGACGGTTGCTCCGAGGCCGCCCAGACGGCCGCGCCGGCTGCCATGGAGTTGCCGACGACGACGGCGGGCCCGCCGAGGTGGGCGATGAGCGCGAGGATGTCGGTGCCCGCGGCCACGTCGTCGTACGCCGAGAAGGTGGCGTCGGACTCCCCATGACCGCGCAGGTCCATCACGGCGACCCGGAATCCGGCTTCGCGCAGCGCCGGCACGGTGCAGCGGAAGCTCGCGGCGATCTCGCCCATGCCGGGCGCGCACACGACGAGCGGGCCGTCGCCGGTGACGCGATAGGCGATGCGCCCCTCGGGGCGATCGAGGTAGTGGACCTCGAGCTGCGCGAACGCGGCGGAGGCCGAGGATGAGGCTGTCGATGTCATAGCCATAAAGCTAATGTCATTAGCTAAACGTGTCAAGCACTCGCTTCTCGTGCACGGAGCGGGGGCGGATGCCGCGGCATCCACCCCCGCTCGCGACCGGTCAGTCGGTCAGGTAGTCGGCGTACGCTCCGAGCGTCAGGAACGTCGGGAAGTCCTCGCCCAGCGCGACGTCGCGGAAGATCTCCGCCGCGTCGTCGAACCGGTCGCCGTCGTGGCGCGGCACCTCGCTCAGCACCTGCGCGATGAGGTCCTCGATGTACTCGCGCGTGATGCGTGTGCCGTCGTCGGTCGTGCGGTCCTGGTGGATCCACTGCCACACCTGGCTGCGGCTGATCTCGGCGGTCGCGGCATCCTCCATGAGGTTGTCGATCGCCACGGCCCCGAGCCCGCGCAGCCACGCCTCGATGTACCGGATCGCGACCGACACGTTGCCGTAGACGCCCGTCGCCGTGATCGGCAGCCCGATGTGCACGTCGATCAGCTGAGACGCACGGACGTGCACCTCGGGTCGCTGGCGGTCGATCTGGTTCGGACGGTCGCCGAGCACCGCATCGAACTCCGCCTGGGCCACGGGGATCAGGTCGGGGTGCGCCACCCAGGTGCCGTCGAAGCCGTCACCGGCCTCGCGCTTCTTGTCCGCGGCGACCTTCTCGAACGCCTGGGCGGTGACCTCGGTGTCGCGCCGATTGGGGATGAAGGCGCTCATGCCGCCGATCGCGAAGGCCCCGCGCTTGTGGCACGTCTTCACGAGCAGCTCCGTGTAGGCCCGCATGAACGGCACCGTCATCGTGACCTGGCTGCGGTCGGGGAGCACGAACCGTGCGCCGCGGCCGCGGTAGTTCTTGATCATCGAGAAGATGTAGTCCCAGCGACCGGCGTTCAGCCCGGCGACGTGGTCGCGCAGCTCGAACAGTATCTCCTCCATCTCGAACGCGGCCGGCAGCGTCTCGATCAGCACGGTCGCACGGATGGTGCCGTGCGGGATGCCGACGTAGTCCTCGCTGAAGGTGAAGACGTCGTCCCACAGCTTCGCCTCCTCGGCCGACTCGATCTTCGGCAGGTAGAAGTACGGGCCCACCCCGTTGTCGATCAGGCGCTGCGCGTTGTGGAAGAAGTACAGGCCGTAGTCGACCAGCGAGCCGGATGCCGCGAGGTCGCGGCCGGCGCGGTCGGTGTAGCGGATGTGCTTCTCCACCAGGTGCCAGCCGCGTGGGCGCATCACGATCGTGGGCGTGCGCTCGGCGGTGACGCGGTACTCCTTGCCCTCGGGGCTCGTGTGGGACAGCTGCCCGCGGATCGCGTCGAACAGGGAGAGCTGACCCTCGATGACGTTCCGCCAGGTGGGGCTTGTGGCGTCCTCCTGGTCGGCCAGCCATACCTTCGCCCCCGAGTTGAGCGCGTTGATCGTCATCTTCGGGTCGGTCGGCCCGGTGATCTCGACGCGGCGGTCCTCCAGCCCCGGACCGGCGCCGGCGACCGTCCAGTCGGCGTCTTCGCGGATGTGGGCCGTGTCGGAGCGGAACTGCGGGTCGTGCCCGTTGCCGATCTCGAAGCGGCGACGCATCCGATCGGCGAGCCGGTCGTGGCGGCGGCCGGCGAAGCGGAGGTGCAGCTCGGCGAGGAACGCGATCGCCTCGGGGGTGAGGATCTCGTCGTAGCGGTCGCGAATCGGTCCCGTGATGGTGATGGTCGATGCGGGCGCGGTGCCCGTGGCTGTGGGAGTCATGGCCCTGCTCTTTCTGTGTCGAGGGTGTCGTGGGTGAGGTGTCAGTGGAATTGTTCGGCCTCGGTGGATCCCACCAGAGCCAGGGTCGCGCTGTCGGGGTTGAGCGCCGTGGAAACGACATCGAAGTAGCCCGTGCCCGCCTCGCGCTGGTGCTTGGTGGCGGTGTAGCCCCGGGACTCCGCGGCGAACTCGGCCTCCTGCAGCTCGACGTACGCGCTCATGGCGCGCTCGGCGTAGCCGGAGGCGAGATCGAACATCGAGTAGTTGAGGGCGTGGAAGCCGGCCAGGGTGATGAACTGGAACTTGTAGCCCAGGTCGGCGAGCTCCTGCTGGAAGGTCGCGATCTGCTCGTCGGTGAGGTGACGCTTCCAGTTGAAGCTCGGCGAGCAGTTGTAGGCGAGCATCTTGCCGGGGAACTGCTCGTGGATCGCGCGAGCGAACGCGCGCGCCAGCTCGATGTCGGGCTCGCCGGTCTCGACCCACAGCAGGTCCGCGTACGGCGCGAAGGCCAGGCCGCGGCTGATGACCGATTCCAGACTGGGACGCACCCGGTAGAAGCCCTCGCTCGTGCGCTCGCCGGTCGTGAACTCCTGGTCGCGGGGGTCGACGTCGCTCGTGAGCAGGTCGGCCGCCAAGGCGTCGGTGCGGGCGATGATGACGGTCGGCACGCCGGCGACGTCGGCGGCGAGCCGGGCCGCGTTCAGGGTGCGGATGTGCTGCTGCGTGGGCACGAGCACCTTGCCGCCGAGGTGGCCGCACTTCTTCTCGCTGGCGAGCTGATCCTCCCAGTGGATGCCGGCGGCACCCGACTGGATCAGCGACTGCGCGAGCTCGTACGCATTGAGCGGGCCGCCGAAGCCGGCCTCGGCATCCGCGACGATGGGGGCCAGCCAGTCCTGCGTCAGGGTGCCCTCCGCGTGCTCGACCTGGTCCTGGCGGATCAGCGCGTTGTTGATGCGGCGGACGACCGCGGGCACCGAGTTGGCCGGGTAGAGGCTCTGGTCGGGGTAGGTCTGTCCGGCGAGGTTGCCGTCGGCGGCGACCTGCCAGCCGGAGAGGTAGATGGCCTTCAGGCCCGCACGGACCTGCTGCACCGCCTGGCCGCCGGTGTACGCGCCGAGCGCCCGGATGTAGTCCTCGGTGTGGAGGAGGTTCCAGAGGTTCTCCGCGCCACGGCGGGCGAGGGTGTTCTCCTCGCGGACGGTGCCGCGCAGGCGGATGACGTCCTCTGCGGTGTAGGTGCGTCGCACGCCGTCCCAGCGGGGATCGGTGTCCCAGATCTCCTGCAGCTCGGCGGCGGTCTGCGTCTGGTCGCCCGCGCGGAGGGGCGGCTGACCGGGGGTGGCCTGGATCGTCATGGTGCTCTCCTTCATCGGATGCCGGGGCGGGGCCGGCGGTGGCTCGTGACTCCACTGTGGGTGAAGATTCGAGCCGGCACTAACCAAGAGGCCGGTGAAGATTGCTCGAAATTCACGTTCTGTGACACAATCCCGGACATGACGAACGTCGATGTTCCCTCGGCGGCCGCCACGACAGCGTCCGAGGAGGAGGCCGATGCGCTCACGATCGGCCGGCGCATCCGCCAGCTGCGCAGCGCGCGCGGGATGACCCTCGAC
>CANSLE010000273.1 GCA_947647645.1 uncultured Microbacterium sp. | reverse complement strand
ACGAGTTCCTCGTGCTCCAGAAGGACGTGCTCCCCCCGCTGCGGTGACGCATACCGACGCCTGCGAAAGAGGATACGATCCCGCCCGCACCCTCAAGAAGCGCGCCGCCGACATCCTCGCGTTCTCCGAACGATCCGGCACCAGCAACGGCCCGACCAGGCGATCAACGGCCGCATCGAACATCTCCGCGGCACCGCCCCGGGTTCCGCAACCTCACGAACTACATCGCCCGGAGCGTGCTCGAAGCCGACGGATTCAGACCCCGCCTTCCCCCTCAAACGCGATGAGCCCCATTTGGTCGACATTCCAAACCCTGCTCCGTGCCTGCTTCATCGTGGTCGAAGGCGATATCGGGGTGGGGCTGGCCGACGCGCTGTCAGAAACTGGGCGTGCAACCGAGTGGTCCGGTCGCGCATGATCTCCTGGATGCCAGTGAACCGCGAACGCACCTCCGGGCTCTCGGTGAGGGTGATCTTGCTTAAGAACGCCTGGCCACAGGGCTTCTCGCGGCTCCCATCGCAGGTGACGTAGGAAGCGTGGGTGCTGGTCGCCAGGTGACAGATCCCACCCGGATATCACGGGCCGGGCGGCTCACGGGGGAGCGGTGGATCGCGAAATATGGTTCAGTCTTGTCTAGTCAATCTTGACTATGTTAGCTTCTCCGAAGGCCATCAACGAAGAACGGCCGAGAAGGGACCAACATGGCACTCTCACCCGCGGACAAGACCCGATTCCGCACCGCCGCCGCCCTGACGTGTGTTCTCGCCGCCACGCTGACCCTGGGCGCCTGCGCGGCCCAGCCGGGCAGCGGCGGGACCACTTCCAGCGACGCAGCCATCGACGCCGACGCCTGCCGTCGGAACAAGGATGCCGGCACCATCACCTACATCTCCGGCTATGGATACTCCGCCAGCGCCGGCCAGCTCGACGTGTTCCTCGCGCAGCAGCTCGGCTACTTCACAGAGCTCTGCCTCGACGTCGAGATCAACGCATCCGGCGCCAACGGGCAGCAGCTCGTCGCCTCCGGCCAGGCGCAGTTCACTGCGCTCGGCTCCGCGTCCGACGTCATGCTCGCCGCGGCCAACAGCAAGAACCTCACCGCCGTGGCGACGTACGGGACCACCCCGCCGTTCTCGATCTTCGGCAACGAGAAGCTGAAGAGCCTCAAGGACCTCGAGGGCGGATCGCTCGGCTACTTCATCAACCTCACCCCGATCGCCTCTGCAATGCTGGACAGCGCCGGCGTCGATGCGTCCAAGGTCGAGAAGATCAAGATGACCAACTACGACCCGACCGTGGTTGTGCGCGACCAGGTCGACGCGGTCGTCGGCTACGCCTCTAATCAGCCCGAGGCACTGCGCGCTGCGAAGCAGCCGTTCAGCGAGTTCCTGCCCGCCGACCTCGGTGTGAAGGGCACATACAACGTGATGGAGGTGAACTCGCGCTTCCTCGCGGAGCACCGCGAGGTGGCCGCCGACTTCATGAGGGCCAGCCTCAAGGCGCTTCGGTACTGCCTCGACGAGTCCGACGCGTGCATCGACACCCTCGCTAAGCTCGCCGCCGACAACAACCAGGGTGCGGCCTTCCCGCGCGACCAGCTCGCCCGCACCTGGGCCGTGGAGTCGGAATGGGTCCGCACCAGCGCCGGCGGTAACCCCGGTGTGCAGACCGAGAAGATGTGGGAGCCCGAGTACGCACTGGTGCAGAAGTACGCCGACGCGAAGAAGCTCCCCACGATAGCCGACATGATGGACGCCAAGCTCGTCGCCGGGCTCTACGACGGCGACACCCTGATCTGGCCGGAGGCGAAGAAGTGACCGTGCCCGGGGCGGGCGTCGAGGTCTGCGGCGTCAGCAAGGCGTTCGGTTTCGACGGGCACCGAGTCGCCGTGCTCGAGGACGTGAGCCTGACGATCGGAATGGGAGAGTTCGTCTCGGTCATCGGCCCCAGCGGCTGCGGGAAGTCGACGTTGCTGAAGATCGTCGCCGGGCTCCTCGACGCAGACCAGGGCAGCGTCACGATCGACGGCGAGAGCGTCAGCGCGGCCTCGGCGGAGAAGAAGATCGGCCTGGTCCCGCAGTCCCCGGCGCTGCTGCCGTGGAGGACCGTGCTGGAGAACGTGCGACTGCCGCTCAACGTCAACCGACGTGCGAACCACGGACGGTCGATGGGAGACGCCGAGGGGCTGCTGTCCGCCTTCGGACTCGGGGCGGCGATGGGGAAGTATCCGTGGCAGCTGTCCGGCGGCATGCAGCAGCGCGCCGCGATTGCGCGGGCGTTCGTATTCGACCCGGCGATCATGCTCATGGACGAGCCATTCTCGGCCCTGGATGAGATGAACCGCGATCTGCAGCGGATCGCACTGCTGGACTTCTGGCAGTCCAACCGCAAGGCGGTGATGTTCGTCACCCACTCGGTACCCGAGGCGATCATGCTCTCCGACCGCATCGTCGTGATGGCGGCGCACCCCGGACGCATCGCCGAGGTGATCGACGTAGACCTGCCGCGTCCGCGCACCGAGGAGGCATACGCGACTGACACGTTCCGCGAACTGGAGAAGACCGTGCGCGGCGCGCTGCGCGCGCAGACGGAGAAAGGCCATGTCTGAGATGACCATCCGAGACACGACCGCGACGCTCGCCACCGCCGAGGCACGAAGGATAGGCCCGCGCCGCGGGATGCCGCCGTGGCTGCGCTGGGGCGCCTGGCTGCCCACTCTCGTCACTTTCGTGGTGGCCGCGGCGCTCTGGCAGATCGTCGCGTGGACCAACCCGTACGTCCTGCCCACCCTCGACGCGATCGCGGGGACCCTCAGCGAGGACGCCGGAATGTACTGGTCGAACTTCCTGGTGACGCTGCTGGAGGTCGTGGTGGGCGCCGCGATCGGCATCGTCACCGGCTTCCTCCTCGCCGTGGTGATGGCGGAGTTCGCCCTCGTGGAGCGGGCAGTCATGCCGCTCGTGGTCGTGGTGATGGTGACCCCGATCGTCGCGATCGCGCCAGCGCTGGTCGTCGCGTTCGGGTTTGGGATGATCCCGAAGTTCATCGTGACCGCGCTCGTCGTGTTCTTCCCCATGCTCGTGAACTCGCTCGCGGGCCTTCGCGACGTCGACAAGCGCGCACTCGACGTCTTCAAGACGCTGCACGCCAGTCGCTGGGAGATCTTCCGCAAGCTGCGCTTCCCCGGCAGCATGCCGTACGTATTCGCCGGGCTCCGGATCGCGCTCCCGCTCGCCGTCGTCGGCGCCGCGGTCGCGGAGTTTGTCGCCGCCGGCCAGCAGGCGGGTCTCGGCTCGCTGGTCACGACCTCCGCGGCGCAGGCGAACCTCCCGGTGACCTGGGCCAGCATCGCCCTGCTCTGCGTGCTCGGCGTACTCCTCATCATGCTGCTCGCCGTGGTGCGCAAGCGCGTCCTGTGGTGGAGCGACGGCGAGGTCACTGCCAAAGGCTGAACCCCACAGATCCGGATCCCGGGGGACGCTCCCACCTTCGGGATCGCCCCGGCGCGCTCGGAAACGCCCAGAACCGCCAGCAAACCTCCGAAAGAAAGGCACATCATGGCCAAGCAGCTACGACTAGGACTGTTCGAGAATGCCCAGGCGAATGACTCGGGCACCGCTACCTGGCGTCACCCCGACAACGGGCGATACCTCTTCGACCGCCTGGACTATTGGCGCGACACCGCGCGGATGATCGAGGACGCCGGTTTCGACTTCCTCTTCCTCGCGGACGCCTGGGGCTGGGCGGACGTGGCCGGGGAGCGCCCGGAGATCTGCTCGGTCGAGGGT
>CANSLE010000272.1 GCA_947647645.1 uncultured Microbacterium sp. | reverse complement strand
CGCGTGCTCCACCGCGTCGCCGACATCGTCGAGTCCCGCGACGCGCGTCTGGCCGAGCTCGAGTCGTTCGACTCCGGGCTGCCGATCGCACAGGCGCTCGGCCAGGCCCGCCGCGCGGCGGAGAACTTCCGCTTCTTCGCCGATCTGGTCGTCGCGCAGACCGACGACGCGTTCAAGGTCCCCGGCCGCCAGCTCAACTACGTCAACCGCAAGCCGATCGGGGTCGCCGGTCTGATCACGCCCTGGAACACGCCCTTCATGCTCGAGTCGTGGAAGCTCGGCCCGGCCCTCGCGACCGGCAACACCGTGGTGCTCAAGCCGGCCGAGTTCACGCCGCTGTCGGCATCCCTCTGGGCCGGGATCTTCGAGGAGGCGGGCCTTCCCCCGGGCGTCTTCAACCTCGTCAACGGACTCGGCGAGCACGCCGGCGACGCGCTCGTGAAACACCCGGACGTCCCCCTCATCTCCTTCACCGGAGAGAGCTCGACGGGACAGCTGATCTTCGCCAACGCCGCACCGTTCCTGAAAGGGCTGTCGATGGAGCTCGGCGGCAAGAGCCCGGCGATCGTCTTCGCCGACGCCGACCTGGATGCCGCGATCGATGCGACGATCTTCGGGGTGTTCTCCCTCAACGGCGAGCGCTGCACGGCGGGCAGCCGCATCCTCGTCGAGCGCGAGGTCTATGAGGACTTCGTGGAGCGCTACGCCGCGCAGGCCTCCCGGGTGAAAGTCGGCTACCCCCACGACCCGGCGACCGAGGTCGGCGCGCTCGTGCACCCCGAGCACGTCGCCAAGGTCATGTCGTACATCGAGATCGGCAAGAGCGAGGGACGGCTGGTGGCCGGCGGCGGACGAGCCGAGGGCTTCGAGACGGGCAACTTCGTCCAGCCGACGGTGTTCGCCGACGTCGCCCCGGACGCCCGGATCTTCCAGGAGGAGATCTTCGGACCGGTGGTGGCGATCACCCCCTTCGACACCGCGCAGGAGGCGCTCGACCTGGCGAACGACACCAGATACGGGCTGGCGGCGTACCTCTGGACCAACGACCTCCGCCGAGCCCACACCTTCGCGCAGTCCATCGAGGCCGGGATGGTGTGGCTGAACTCCAACAACGTCCGCGATCTGCGCACGCCGTTCGGCGGGGTGAAGGCCTCCGGTCTCGGCCATGAGGGCGGCTACCGGTCGATCGACTTCTACACCGATCAGCAGGCCGTGCACATCACGCTCGGCGAGCCCCACAACCCCACGTTCGGCAAGAACTGACCCGCCCCTCATCACGCAAGGACGCTGACATGACCGACCGCTCCACCATGACGAAGACGTCGTCGGGTTTGTTCGTCTCCCCGCAGGCGCCCATCGCCGCCGCCGACCCCGTCGCCACGCCGAGCTCGCCGCCCCCCGACATCCTGCGCTGCGCGTCCATGGAGCTGGTCGTCACCGATCTGGCGCGTTCGCGGGAGTTCTACGTCGACGTGCTGGGGCTGACGGTCACCGAGGAGGACGAGGACACCGTCTACCTGCGCTCGCTCGAGGAGTTCATCCACCACAACCTGGTCCTGCGCCAGGGGCCCGTCGCCGCCGTGGCCGCGTTCAGCTACCGCGTGCGCTCGCCCGAGGACCTCGATCGCGCGGTCGCCTTCTACTCGGAGCTCGGCTGCGACGTGCGCCGCAACCCCGCGGGCTTCACGAAAGGGATCGGCGATGCCGTCCGCGTCGTCGACCCGCTCGGCTTCCCGTACGAGTTCTTCTTCGACACGGAGCACGTCGAGCGCCTCGCCTGGCGCTACGACCTCTACACCCCGGGCGCGCTCGTGCGTCTCGACCACTTCAACCAGGTCACGCCCGACGTCCCGCGGGCGGTCCGCCACTACCAGGACCTCGGGTTTCGCGTGACCGAGGACATCCAGGACGAGGACGGTACCGTCTATGCCGCGTGGATGCGTCGCAAGCCCACCGTGCACGACACGGCGACGACCGGCGGCGACGGCCCCCGCATGCACCACGTCGCCTTCTCGACCCACGAGAAGCACAACATCCTCGCGATCTGCGACAAGCTCGGAGCGCTCCGCCGCAGCGACATGATCGAGCGCGGCCCCGGCCGCCACGGGGTCAGCAACGCGTTCTACCTCTACCTGCGCGATCCCGACGGCCACCGCGTCGAGATCTACACCCAGGACTACTACACAGGCGACCCGGACAACCCCGTCGTCACGTGGGACGTGCACGACAACCAGCGCCGCGACTGGTGGGGCACCCCGGTGGTGCCGTCCTGGTACACGGACGCCTCGCTCGTGCTCGACCTCGACGGGAATCCCCAGCCGGTGCGCGCCCGCACCGACGCGTCCGAGATGGCCGTGACGATCGGCGCCGACGGCTTCAGCTACACGCGCGCCGACGACGAGGCGTCGCTGCCGGTGTGGAAGCAGGGCGAGTACAAGCTGGGCCACCAGCTCTGACCAGCGGCGGGCCTGCCGCCGTCCGGCCGGCCGCTGGTGCAGATCGCCGGACTTCTGCCCGCGGCGGCCCGTGGCACGACCGGGATTCCGCGGCCACGGCGCACCCGGGCCCCGGAAACTCCGGCGTTACGCACACGACCCCGCCCCCTCGTCCCCCTGACATCACCACCGCCGAACCATAG
This sequence comes from uncultured Microbacterium sp., assembly GCA_947647645.1. Classification (GTDB taxonomy): domain Bacteria; phylum Actinomycetota; class Actinomycetes; order Actinomycetales; family Microbacteriaceae; genus Microbacterium. Next base: position 1,154 of record CANSLE010000272.1, on the reverse strand, counting down.
CCACCACCGCCACAGCCGAAGGAGCACGGATGCTGTCACCCCAACAGATCGCCGAGATCGCCGAGGATCTGGCTGCCGCCGACCGCGCGCACAAGGTGCTCCCCCGCATCACGGCCCGCTACCCCGAGGCGACGATCGAGGACGCCTACGCGATCCAGGGCGTGTGGCGGGACCGGATGGCCGCAGCGGGCCGCACCCTCGTGGGGCGCAAGATCGGACTCACCTCCAAGGCGATGCAGCGTGCCACGGGCATCACCGAGCCCGACTACGGTGTGATGTTCGACGACACCGTCTACCCGACCGGGTCCGATATCCCCGTCGACCGCTTCTCCACCGCGCGCGTCGAGGTCGAGCTGGCCTTCGTGCTGAAGACGCCGCTCGCGGGCCCCGGCTGCACCCTCGACGATGCTCTCGCAGCGATCGACTACGCGGTGCCGGCGCTGGAGATCCTCGACTCGCACCTCGAGCTCGAGGGCCGCACCATCGTCGACACGATCAGCGACAACGCGGCCTACGGCGCAATGGTGCTCGGCGACGTCCACCGTCGGCCCGACGAGATCGACCTGCGATGGGTGCCGGGCGTCCTCAGCCGCAACGGCGAGATCGAGGAGACGGGGGTCGCCGCCGGGGTCCTCGGACATCCCGCCACGGGGGTGGCCTGGCTGGCCGACAAGTTCGCCCCGCACGGTGCCAGACTCGAGGCGGGTGAGATCATCCTCGCCGGCTCGTTCACCCGCCCCCTGTGGGTGCAGCGCGGCGACGAGGTGCGCTGCGATTTCGGCGAGATGGGAGTCATCGAGTGTCGTTTCGTCTGAGTCCGACGTTCCGCGACCGGCTGAGCGCGGCATCGCGGCCCCTCACCGGCGGCTGGGTCTGCTCCGGGTCCGCCCTCGTCGCCGAGATCATGGCCGGCTCGGGACTGGACTGGCTGCTCATCGACATGGAACACGGCCCCAACACCCTCGACTCCGTGCGCGCGCAGCTGCAGGCCCGGACGGGTCCGCCGCCACCCCGGTGGTGCGCGTGCCGATCGGGGACGTCGTCACCATCAAGCAGGTGCTCGACCTGGGCGCGCAGAACATCCTGGTGCCCATGGTCTCGTCGGCAGCCGAGGCGCGCGCCGTCGTCGAGGCGACGCGGTACCCCCCGCGCGG
>CANSLE010000271.1 GCA_947647645.1 uncultured Microbacterium sp. | reverse complement strand
CGTGGCGTCACGGACGAGACCTGCGTCGTCCCACATGAGCTCCCGCAGGGCCGCGCGTGTGAACGGCGGTGTCGACGTCGCGTCGACAGCGACGGGTGTGTCGTGTCGGTCGGCCGTCACGTCCCTGGCGGGCGCTGCGGCGGGGACCGGCCACAGGGGGGATGCCGCGTCCGTTCGGACCGCATCGCCGGCGCGCGCGCCGAACACCGCGCCTTCGAGGAGAGAGTTCGAAGCCAGCCGATTGGCACCGTGCACGCCCGTACGCGCGACCTCGCCGACCGCGTACAGTCCCGGAACGCTCGCGCGGCCCCGAAGGTCGGTGACCACGCCGCCCATGAGATAGTGCGCGGCGGGGGTCACGGGCACCGGCTCCTGCGACCAGTCGAAGCCGCGCGCGCGAACAGCGGCGTCGATCGTCGGAAAGCGGCGCGCGAGGAACGTGGCCGTCTGCTTGCGCGCCGGCCCCGTCCCGGTCTGGCCGAGGCCGGTCGCGTCGAGCAGCACGGGGCGCCCATGCTGCTCCTCCATGACGGCCGCGATCGCACGGGCCACGACGTCGCGCGGTGCGAGCTCGGCATCCGGATGCACCTCGAGCATGAAACGGCGTCCCTGCTCGTCGCGCAGCACCGCGCCCTCGCCACGTACCGCCTCCGAGATCAGGAACGCGTCGCCGACGGCGGTGCTCAGCACGGTCGGATGGAACTGCACGAACTCGAGGTCGCCGACGACCGCACCCGCGCGCATCGCCGCCGCGATCCCGTCGCCCGTCGCGACGGGCGGGTTCGTCGTGTGTGCGTACAGCTGCCCTACGCCGCCGGTCGCGAGGATGACGGCATCCGCGGCGACGAGGTCGCGGCTCGTGTCGTCGACGAGCAGGTCGACCCCGGCGATCCGGCCGGTGTCGTCGAGCAGGAGGTCGACCAGGAAGGCGTGTTCGATGATCTCCGCCCCGCTCGTGCGGAGACGCGCGACCAGCGCCTTCTCGATGACGCTGCCCGTGGCGTCGCCGCCGGCGTGCAGCACCCGCGGGTACGAGTGGGCGGCTTCCAACCCCTTCACGAGGGCCCCGTCGACGCCGCGGTCGAATGCGACGCCGAGCGCGATCAGTTCGCGGATGCGCTCGGGGCCTTCGGTGACGAGCACCCGGACGGCCGCCGGATCGCTGAGACCGGCGCCGGCGACGAGCGTGTCGCGCTCGTGAGCGGCGGTGCTGTCGTCGTCGAACATGACACCCGCGATGCCGCCCTGCGCGTACCGCGTGTTGGCGTGCTCGAGCACGTCTTTGGTGATGAGACTGACGCGGCAGCCGGATGCCGTGGCGTGCAGGGCCGCTGTCAGCCCGGCGATGCCCGAGCCGACGACCACGACGTGCGGCGCGTCGGCGGTCACGGCCTCGCCGCCAGCATCCGCTCGAGGGCGACGCGCGCCGGGCCGGCGACGTCGGCGGGCACGGTGATCCGGTTGACGGCCTCGCCGGCGACGAGACGCTCGAGCACCCAGGCGAGGTAGCCGGGGTGGATGCGGTACATCGTCGAGCACGGGCAGACGACGGGATCCAGGCAGAAGATCTCGTGCTGCGGGTGCTGCGCGGCCAACCGCTGCACGAGGTTGATCTCCGTGCCGATCGCGAACGTCGTCGGCGCGGTCGCGGCGGCGATCGCCGTGCGGATGTAGTCGGTCGAACCCGCCTCGTCCGCGGCATCCACCACCGCCATCGGGCACTCGGGGTGGACGATCACGCGGACGCCCGGATGCTCGGCGCGCGCCTTGTCGATCTGGTCGACGGTGAAGCGGCGGTGCACGGAGCAGAAGCCGTGCCAGAGGATGACCCGGGCCTCGACGAGCTCGTCGTTCGTGGAGCCGCCGAGGGGCTGGCGGGGGTTCCACATCGGCATCTGGGCGAGCGGGACCCCCATCGCCTTCGCCGTGTTGCGCCCGAGGTGCTGGTCGGGGAAGAAGAGCACCCGCCGTCCGCGGGCGAACGCCCATTCCAGGACGGTGCGCGCGTTCGACGAGGTGCAGACGATCCCGCCATGGCGACCCACGAAGCCCTTGATCGCGGCGGACGAGTTCATGTACGTGACGGGGATCACCGGGACGCGCCCGTCGGCGTCGACGGCCGCGAGATCGCCGTAGACGTCCTCCAGCTGCTCCCAGCACTCCTCGACCTCGTCGATCGACGCCATGTCCGCCATGGAGCACCCCGCCGCGAGGTTCGGCAGGATCACGGCCTGCTCGGGGCGGGAGAGCAGGTCCGCGGTCTCGGCCATGAAGTGCACGCCGCAGAAGACGATCGCCTCGGCATCCGGGTGCTCGAGCGCCGCGTTCGCGAGCTGGAAGGAGTCGCCGACGTAATCCGCATGCGTGACGACCTCCTCGCGCTGGTAGAAGTGGCCGAGCACGACGACGCGCTCGCCGAGGACGTCCTTCGCCGCGCGGATGCGTTCGTGCAGCTCCTCCTCGCCGGCGGCGCGGTAGGCGGCCGGAAGCTCGCCCTGGCGCGGCGCGCCCGTGGGAAGGACGTCGCCCATCGACGATCCGGGGCCGTAGCCGGGGCGGTTGTCGAAGTCCCACGGGCCCGCGGCGAGCTCGGTGGTGCACGTCTCAGCGGCGGAGGTGCCCGCGACGATCGCCTGGATGCCGTGGTCGACGCTCGGATCGACGCCGCCGGCGGGCCGTTGCGACAGGGTGATGAGGGTGGCGCTCATATCGTGACCTCTTCGGGAAGGACGGGTAGTGCGGTGTCGGAAGCGGTGTCGGAGGGGAGCGGACCGCGCTCGGCCAGTTCGCCCTCGTGGTTGTAGCGGTACAGGCGGGCCGGGCGGTGGCTGCCCGTGCGGAACTGCTCCGTGGGGATGAGGGTGCCCGAGTTCTCGACCTGCCGCCGGAAGTTCGCCGGGTCGAGCTCGCGCTCGAGGATGGCCTCGTACACCTCGCGCAGGTCCGAGAGCGTGAACAGCTCCGGCAAGAGCCCGTGTGCGATGCGGCTGTAGCCGACCTTGTTGCGCAGACGCCAGAGGGCGTAGTCGACGATGTGGTTGTGGTCGAAGGCCAGCGTGGGCAGATGCGCGGCGTCGAACCAGGCGACGTTGTGCGCGTCGGCGGGCAGCTGTGCGCCCTCGCGCAGGAGCGCCCAGTAGATGATCGACACGACGCGTCCGGGGGCGCGTCCGATGTCGCCGAAGGCGTAGAGCTGTTCGAGGTAGCTGGGCGCGAGCCCGGTCGTCTCCGCGAGAGTGCGCGATGCCGCCGTCTCGAGCTCCTCCGTGCTGTCGAGCCACCCTCCGGGCAGCGCCCACAGGCCCTCATGCGGGTCGCGGGTACGGCGCACCAGGGGGAGGACGACCGCCAGTCGTCCGGCCGCATCGCGGCGCAGACTGAAGATGACGGTGGAGACGGCGACACGGATGCCGTCGACCGGGACCTCTGTTCTTGTCATGCTGACCATAACCTCGGCGCCGATCTTATAGTCAGACGGACTCGAAGGGCAAACCGGCGGCGTCGTGGAGACCCTGCGGTGGCGCATGTCGCCGCGTTCCGTGCAGCGCGCACCGAGGAGACGCCGGTACGGTGACCAGCGGAGGTCATCGTGCTCATCGTCGACATCATCGCCGTCGCGGCGCTGCTCATCGCGTTCGCGTCCGGTCTCGCACGCGGCTTCTTCGCCAGCCTCGGCAGCGTCATCGGGATGGTGGCGGGCGCCGCCGCGGCGCTGTGGCTGCTGCCGCTCGCCCTCCCGTGGCTCTCGACGGCGATCCCGTCCGGCGGCTGGCGCACGGCTGCGCTCGCCGCCGCGGCATTCATCCT
>CANSLE010000270.1 GCA_947647645.1 uncultured Microbacterium sp. | reverse complement strand
GGGCACAGGAGGGGCGGCGACGCGAACGCCGCGGCCCCTCCTGTGCTGCGTGTGCTGCTTTGCGTGACTCAGCGGTCGATGTGCGCCGCCTGGCGCCCGGAGATCTCCTCGAGGATGTCGTCGCCCGGGCGCGCGTCGTCGAACGGCGCGTCGATCTCGGCGCGGTCGAGCATCTCGGTCATGCGACGGCGGCGCTGGCGCGGGATGAGCGTCACAACGGTTCCGGTGCGACCGGCGCGACCGGTGCGTCCGGAGCGGTGCAGATACGTCTTGTACTCATCGGGGGCGTCGGCCTGGATGACCAGGTCGATATCGTCGACGTGGATGCCGCGCGCGGCGACATCCGTCGCGACCAGCACGCTGACGCGCCCCGAGGTGAGCCGCTCGAGGTTGCGGGTGCGCTTGCCCTGGTTGAGGTCGCCGTGGAGGGCGACCGCGTGGATGCCGGCCTCGTCGAACTGCTCGGCGAGCATCTCGGCGTACGCGCGGGTGCGGGCGAACACGAGCGTCTTGCCGGCGCGGTCGACGAGCGAGGTGAGGATCTCGGCCTTGTCGCGGTGGTCGATGACGAGCACACGGTGATCGATCGTGCCGGAGTCCTGATCCTCGCCGGCGACCTCGTAGACGGCCGGGTCGACGAGGAACTCATCGACGAGTGCCGCGACCTCACGGTCGAGGGTGGCCGAGAAGAGCAGCTTCTGCGCGTCGGGCTCGACGAGGCGGAGGATCCGCTGCATCGGCTCGAGGAAGCCGAGCTCGCTCATGTGGTCGGCCTCGTCGAGCACGACCACGCCGATCTCCGACAGATCCAGCTTGCCCTGCTCCTGCAGGTCTTCGATGCGGCCGGGGGTGCCGATGATGATGTCGACGCCCTTCTTGAGCGCGCCGACCTGGCGGCCCTGCGGAACGCCGCCGTAGATCTGGGTCGTGAACAGTCCGACGCTGCGGGCGATCGGCTGGATCGTGCGGTCGATCTGCAGCGCGAGCTCACGCGTCGGGGCGAGGATCAGCGCCCTGGGGCTGCGGCCGAACGCGCGGCGCTTGCCGGCCTGACTGCGCAGCACCGACTCGACGAGCGGCGCGCCGAACGCGATCGTCTTGCCCGAGCCGGTACGACCGCGCGCCAGCACGTCCTTGCCGGCGAGGATCGGCGCGATCGTGGCAGCCTGGATCGGGAACGGCGACGCGGCGCCCAGCTCGGCGAGCGCACGGACGATGTTCTCCCCGAGGCCGAGGCTGGCAAAGCTCACGTCCGCCACCTCTTCGGCCTGCACGGCCTGCGCCTGCAGCTTCTCGTGCACGACGTCGGCGTGCTCCTCGTAGGCCTTGCGCGCCGCGGCATCCTTCGTGTCGGCTTTCCAGTCCGCGCGGTTGCCGCCAGCGGCGCGGGACGGGCGGTCATCGCGACGCGGACGGTCGTCGCGACGCGGACGGTCGTCGCGATGCGGACGGTCGTCGCGACGCGGACGTTCGTCGCGACGCGGACGTTCGGTACTCCGGAAATCCCGGGCCTCGCGGGGCCCACGGGCGCCATCCCGACCCCCACGCGCAGAATCTCCGGAGTTGCGGACATAGCCGCCGCGGTCGTCCCGGGCCGGACGGTTGTCGAAGGAACGAGCCGGACGATCGTCGAACGAGCGGGCCGGGCGGTCATCGCGACGCGGACGGTCGTAACTCCTCCGATCCGCGTCCCGAGAGCCGAAAGCAGGCCGCTCACGGCGCTCCGCGCTCGACGTGGAGGAGTTACGTCCACGGTCATCGAACGACCGAGCCGGGCGGTCATCGCGACGCGGACGGTCATCGAACGACCGGGCCGGACGGTCATCGCGACGCGGACGTTCGGTACTCCGGAAATCCCGGGCCTCACGGGGCCCACGGGCGCCATCCCGACCCCCACGCGCAGACTCTCCGGAGTTGCGAACATAGCCGCCGCGGTCGTCCCGGGCCGGATGGTTGTCGAAGGAACGAGCCGGACGGTCATCGAACGACCGGGCCGGACGGTCATCGCGACGCGGACGGTCATCGAACGACCGAGCCGGACGGTCATCGCGACGCGGACGGTCGTCGAACGACCGGGCCGGACGGTCGTCACGGGTCGGACGGTCGCCGTGGGCGCGGGAGCGGATGCCGCGCGCCTCGTCGCGGCCGGCGCGCTCCTGCGCGCTCCAGCGCTGCTTGGGCGCGACGCCAGAATCGGTGGCCTCGACTGCGCGATAGCCGCGGTGACCGGGGCTCTTGCTGCCGGGCTTGCCGGCGGACGACTGGCCGGGACGACGCTTGGCGTCCTGATAGCTGGTCTTCGCGCCGTAGCGCGGCTCGAAGTTCTGGGCGCGGCCGCCGGCCGGCTTCTTGCTCTTGGGCATGGTGTTCTTCCTGGGTTTTCTCGCGCGAGAACAGCGCCTCCGCGCCGAAGGAGTCCCCCACGACGCGATGGTCGAGGAGATCGGGGCGGCGGGCGACCCGGTGGTCCGGGGGCCATTCGCAGTGATGGTTCATGTGCGCCGAGCGGCGCTCACCATCGGCCCCTTGGACTCACAAACCCACCCGCGCCGCAGCGCGGTGTCCAGAGCCGACCGCACCACTGTACCGCTCGCGCCTGTGAGAGCGCCGATCCCGCCGCAGTCCCCCGCAGAAGCGCTCCGCGCCGGCGCCCTACACTGGCGCCATGACCGCAGCAGAACCCACAAGACTCGGCGTCGCCGACGATGCCGATCTCGCCCTCGCGCCGTCGTTGCGCGTCGAGGCGGAGGCCCTCCTCGCTGCGGCGATCAGCACCGTATCGGGCGGACTCATCGGTCTCGTCCTCGGTCTGCTCGGCATCGGAACACGCCTCTGGGGCGATGCGAGCATCGCCGGATGGGCCGCGGCAGGCGCGGGTCTGGCGGCCGGGGTCAGTTCCGCTCTCGGATACTGGCGCGCGCGCACGACCGACGGCCAGGAGTGGCGACGCAAGATCGCGAGCTGGCGGTATGTGGCATCGACGGCATCCGTCGTGATTGCGCACGGGGCCCTCGCGGGGATCGGAACCGTCGCGCTGTTCGCGGTCCTCTCCCGCGCCTTCGTCGGCGTCGAGCTCACCGCGTTCTGGACGACGGTGCTCGCCGCGACGGCGACGGGCCTGTCGGGCTGGCTCAGCTACCTGTCGGCCTCCCGGATGACGACCTCGCGCCTCACCACGCTGTTGGTCACCTTCATCGGAATCGGCACGCTCGCCGCGATGATCACGACCTCGGACCCGCTGTGGTGGAAGTACCACTTCAGCCAGCTGGGCACCTTCGGCGACATGTCGAGCCTCCTCTTCAACGGCACCCTCGTCGCCGGGGGCCTCCTCGTGACGACGTTCACGCTCTATGTCTCGCACGACCTGGCGGTGCTCGGCGAGGCGCCGCGCGGCATCCGCATCGTCGGCACGGCGTTGGGCGTCATGGGCGTCATGCTGGCGGGCGCGGGCATCTTTCCCGTCAACGTGCACATGCTCCTGCACAACCTGTCGGCGTCCGGGATGGCGCTGATGTTCCTGCTGCTGCTCGTCGGTGGGCCGTGGATCGTCCGGCGGATGCCGCGGGCGTATTTCGTGGCATCGTGGGCCTTCCTCGCGGGTCTCGTCGCGTCGATCGCCCTGTTCGCCACGGGCTACTTCGGGCTGACGGCCTTCGAGATCGTCGTGTTCGCGCTGATCTTCGGCTGGCTCGCGGTGTTCATCCGGTTCATGGTCGTCGCCGACCAGCCCGAGCCGCGCGGCTGACCCTACTACCCGCGCAACGACCGGCGCGGGTGCAGCGCGGCGGCACCGGATGCCGGGGCGACGGGGTCC
>CANSLE010000269.1 GCA_947647645.1 uncultured Microbacterium sp. | reverse complement strand
GAGAGCGGCTACAACGATGGGCTCGTCTCGCCGCTGCTGCTCGGGGCTCTCGCCTTCGCGTCGGCGGGCACCACCGGTGACGCCGGACGGGCGTTCGCCGTGGCCGCGCCGGCGGGTCTCATCGCGCTGCTCGTGGGCGGGGTCCTCGGCGCGCTGATCGGCGCCGTCACAGGGTTCGCCGACGACCGCGGGTGGACCGAGCCGCAGAGCATGCGCATCGCGTTCATCGCCGCACCGCTGGTGGTCTTCGCCGCCGCGGTGCTCCTGCACGGCAACGGCTTCGTCGCGGTGTTCGTCGCGGGAATCGCGATCCGGCTGACCCGGGGCAAGAAGGGGCTCGACCGTACGGAGTTGGCGCTGCTCGAAGACGTCTCGTGGCTCACGAACCTCCTGCTGTGGCTGGCCTTCGGCTTCGCCGCCGTCGTCCTGCTCAGCGAGACCTACAACTGGTGGCCCGCGATCGTCCTCGCACTCGTCGCGCTCACGATCGGGCGCATCGTTCCCGTCGGCATCGCGCTGCTCGGCAGCGAGGCGACCCGTCCCGAACGGATCTTCGTCGCGGTCATGGGCCCGCGTGGGGCGGCATCCATCGTCTTCGGGCTCATCGCCGCCAACGCGCTGCCGGGGGAGGAGGGTTTCCTCGTGCTGGCCGCGACCTGCATGGTGGTGCTCGGCAGCGTCGCGATCCACGGCATCGGCGGCCCCCTTCTCGTCCGGCGGCTGTGGGGGCCCGCGGTGCCGGCGCGGCCGGGAGGAGGAGACGCCCGGTGACGAGGGCGCCGTGCAAGGCGCGGCACGCCACGATCGCCCACGCGCCCGCTGTCCGCGATCTGGGCTCGCGGAGTCATCCGATCGGGGCTCAGCGCGGCGGCTGCAGCAGTCGCGCGAAGGTGCGGAGGGTGTCGCTGAGGCCGATGGACGGCTCGAGCAGCCACTGGATCTGCAGACCGTCGGATGCCGCGATCAGCAACGCCGCGAGGTCCTCGGCGGGCACGTCGTCGCGGATGTCACCGTCCGCCTGCTGCCGGCGGAACGACATGGTCAGCTCCTGACGGACCCTCTCGAAGCGGGCGGAGAAGAACTCGCGCCCGACGTCGTTTCCCGCCTCGAGCGACGCCGCCAGGAGGGTCGTGTAGAGCTGCACCAGGCCGGGCACGTCGACGTTCGCGGTGGCGGCGTCGATCATCGTGTCCACGCCCGGCGGATGCGAGGGTGTCGCCGTCGTATTGCGGCGATGCTCGGCATGCGCATAGACGGCGACGAGCAGTTGATCGCGGGAGTCGAAGTAGTGCAGCAGCGCCGCATGCGACACGCCGATGGCTTCGGCGATGCGCCGCAGCGACGTGCCGTCGGCGCCGCGTTGGCGGAACACCTCGATGGCGCGGTCGAGGATCTCCTGCCGGCGGGCGACCCCCTTGGGCTGCAGGCCGCGCCGCCCGATCACCGCCTCGTCGTCCCCGTCCACGGCATCCAACCTAGCCGATGTCGGAAATAAAACCTCCAGGTGGAGGTTTTGTGATACCGTCGCCTCAGCGCCGCACGGACGAAGCGTCCGCCGACGCCTCCCGCACGAGACAACGAGGTTCGAAGGACGCACTTCATGACACTGCCTGACGCTTCGGTCCAGCTGTACACGCTGGCCACCGAGTTCGCCGCCGACATGGGCGGATCGCTCGACAAGCTGGCCGCGATCGGCCTGCGCAATGTGGAGGCGTTCGACTTCGTCTCCCGTCCCACCGAGATCCGTGCGGCGCTGGACGCCAGCGGACTCGCCTCGCCGACCGGGCACGCGCCGCTGCTGTCCGACACTCTCTGGACCCCCGACGGCGAGATCCCCACGCCGTCGCCCGAGGTGGTCTTCGCGGCCGCGGCCGAGATCGGGATGACGACGGTCATCGACCCCTTCGTCGCCCCCGACCGGTGGTTGACGGCGGACGGCGTCGCCGATATCGCCGAGCGTCTGAACCGCGCCGCGGACAAGGCGGCCGAGTTCGGCCTCCGTGTCGGATACCACAACCACGCGCAGGAGTTCGTGGCGTCGTTCGAGGGCGTCAGCGCCTACGAGCGCTTCGTGGCGCTGACCGACGCGCGGGTGCAGCTCGAGCTCGACCTCTTCTGGGCGCTCACCGGTGGTCAGGACGTGCCCGCTCTCGTCTCCGCGCTCGGTGACCGCCTCGTCGCCGTCCACGTCAAGGACGGTGTCGTCCCGGCGGTCAACCCCTGGGGGCCGGGTGCCGCGGCGTTCGGCTCGGACAGCCTCGATCAGCGTCACGCCGGCACCGCCGACGTCCCGCTCGCGGAAGCGCTCGCCGCCGGCACGGCGATCCGCTACGCCGTGATCGAATACGACAAGGCCCCCGGAGACGTGTTCGAGGACATCGCCGCGAGCTTCGCGTTCCTGCGTGACGGGGGGTTCGTCAAGTGAGCGCGCTTCGGGTGGGCGTCATCGGCACCGGCGTCATCAGCCAGACCTACCTCGAGAACCTCACCTCGTTCCCCGACACCGAGGTCGTGGCCGTCGGCGACCTGCTCCCCGAGCGCGCGAAGGCCAAGGCCGAGGAGCACGGGGTGCCGAGCTGGGGCACCGGCGCCGATGTCCTCTCGAACCCCGACGTCGATCTCGTCGTCAACCTCACGATCCCCGCGGTCCACGTCGAGGTCTCGAAGGCAGCGGTGGCTGCAGGCAAGCACGTCTGGACCGAGAAGCCACTGGGCCTGGACCGCGAGAGCACCCGTGAGCTGCTCGCGCAGGCGAATGCCGCGGGCGTGCGCATCGGCTCGGCGCCCGACACGATCCTCGGCCCGGGGTTCCAGACCGCCAAGCGCGCGATCCGCGACGGCGTGATCGGCACCCCCCTGTTCGTGCAGACCTCCTTCCAGACGCAGGGGCCCGACCTCTGGCATCCCGAGCCCGCGTTCCTGTTCGCCCAGGGGGCCGGCCCGCTGCTGGACATGGGGCCGTACTACTTCTCTGCACTCGTGAGCCTGCTCGGTCCCGTCGCCGGCGTGACGGCGCGCGGATCCCGTTGGCAGACCACGCGTCAGATCCACACCGGCCCGCGCGCGGGGGAGTCGTTCCCCGTCGAGGTGCCCTCGACCGTGCAGGTGCTGACCTCCTTCGCCGGCGGCCAGCACGGCACGCACCTGCTGAGCTTCGACTCGGCGCTGGAGCGGCACGGCGTCATCGAGATCCACGGCTCGGAGGGCACGATCGTCCTCCCCGACCCGAATGCCTTCACCGGACGGACCGCCTACGTCAAGCCGCTCGGCGTCATCCGCGACGGCATGCGGTTCGAGCAGGAGTGGATCGAGGTCGAGGAACAGGGCACCGTCGTCGGACGCGGACTCGGTGTGCTCGACATGGCGCGGGCGATCGCCGAGGGCCGCCCGCACGTCGCGACCGGGGAGCTCGGCTACCACGTGCTCGACGTCATGCTGTCGGCGCAGGAGTCCGCCGGGACCGGACAGACGATCACCCTCGACAGCACGGTGGCCGACGTCCCGCTGCTGCCCGACGGGTTCGATCCGTTCGTCCGCACGCTCGGCTGAGTCTCCGTCCGCCCGGACGGACGCGGGCGTCAGAGGAGGTCGGCGCGGTGGACCAGCGCGGCGGCGCCGATGAGCGGGGCGTCCCCGCCCAGTCCGGCGCGGACGACCCTCAGCCGCGCCGCGTACCGGTTGATCGCCGAGGCGCGCACGACCTCCTCGATCCGCTCGGGGTAGTCGTCGGCGACGAAGGAGAACCCCCCGCCCACGACGGCCAGCTCCAGATCCAGCAGCGTCGCCGCGCTCGCGAGCCCGATGCCGACCGCGTGGG
>CANSLE010000268.1 GCA_947647645.1 uncultured Microbacterium sp. | reverse complement strand
CTCGCGGCGCGCACCGCGGCGCCGATCGCCGGCGAGCTGATCAAGCCGCGCGCCTGCTACATCTGCAAAGAGCTGTACACGACCGTCGACGCGTTCTACCACCAGCTGTGCCCCGACTGCGCGGCGATGAGCCACGCCAAGCGCGACGCGCGCACCGACCTGACCGGCAGGCGAGCCCTCCTCACCGGCGGTCGCGCGAAGATCGGCATGTACATCGCCCTGCGGCTGCTGCGCGACGGCGCCCACACGACCATCACGACGCGTTTCCCGCGGGACGCCGTCCGCCGCTTCTCGGCCCTGCCCGACAGCGCCGACTGGATCCACCGGCTGAAGATCGTCGGCATCGACCTGCGCGACCCCGCCCAGGTGATCGGCCTCGCGGATGCCGTGGCCGCCGACGGTCCGCTCGACATCCTCATCAACAACGCGGCCCAGACCGTGCGCCGCTCCGCGGGGGCCTACAAGCCGCTCGTGGATGCCGAGCTCGCGCCCCTCCCGACGGGCCCGCTGCCCGAGCTGCTGACCTTCGGCCACACCAACGACGCGCATCCCCTCGCGCTCGCGCAGTCGGTGTCCAGCCATCCCATCCTCGCGGCTGCGGCCCGCACCGCCGAGGAGCTCACGGCCGAGGCCATGGCGGCCGGATCGTCGTCTCTCGAGCGGCTCGCCGCCGGCACCGCGATCGACGCCGGTGGCCTCGTCCCGGACGAGAACCACATCAACAGCTGGACGCAGTCGGTCGACCAGGTCGAGCCGCTGGAGATGCTCGAGGTGCAGCTGGCGAACATGACGGCGCCGTTCCTGCTCGTCTCACGCCTGCGTCCCGCGATGGCGGCGTCGCCTGCCCGTCGCACCTACATCGTGAACGTCTCCGCGATGGAGGGCGTGTTCGGCCGCGGCTACAAGGGCCCCGGCCACCCGCACACGAACATGGCCAAGGCCGCGCTGAACATGCTGACGCGCACCAGCGCCCGCGAGATGTTCGAGACGGACGGCATCCTCATGACCGCCGTCGACACGGGGTGGATCACCGACGAGCGTCCCCACTACACGAAGGTGCGACTCGCCGAAGAGGGCTTCCACGCCCCGCTCGACCTCGTCGACGGCGCCGCCCGCGTCTACGACCCGATCGTGCGCGGCGAGGCCGGCGAAGACCTCTTCGGCGTCTTCCTCAAGGACTACCGCAAGGGCTCGTGGTGACCGCCCCGGCGACCAGCCGCTCGTCTCAGCGCTCCGGCAGGAAGTAGGCCGCCGCGAGGGGCGCGACCTCCAGAGCGGATGCCGCGGCCCGGTCGACCCAGCGCAGCTCCTCGATCTCGGCATCCGTCACCGGCTGCTGGTCGCCGATGTCGACGCGGAAGACGTCCGCGACGACGGCGAAGCCCGGCTCGTTCGCGGCGGGCGCGGTGAACTCGCCGAGCGGGGTGAGATCGGCACCGCTCAGGCGCAGCCCGATCTCCTCGTTCAGCTCGCGGATCAGTGTCTGCGCGGCATCCTCACCCGCCTCCGGCTTGCCGCCGGGCTGCATGAACGCGGTGGTCCCGGCCTTGCGCACGAGCAGCAGGCGGCCGGCCGCGTCGGTGATCACAGCGGCGGAGACGCGGATGGAACGGTCCGGATCGGTCGGGGGCATTGCGGTCACCTTCGCACGCTAACACTCGGGTGCCCGAGCCCTGGTCCGCAACGGGCCTCCGCGGCTCAGGGGGTGAGCATCACCTTCAACGCCGTGCGCTCGTCCATCGCGGCGTACGCGGCGGGGGCTTCGGCCAGCGGCATGATCCGGTCGAAGACCCGGCCGGGCTCGATCGTCCCGGCGAGCACGAGCGGGATCGCGTCTTCCAGGTAGGCCCGCACGGGGGCGATGCCGCCGGTGAGGGTGATGTTGTTGCCGAACAGCGACGCCGGCCCGACCGGGGCGTTCTCGTACTGCGGCACTCCGACGCGGGAGATGACGCCGCCGGGGCGCACGACGCCGTAGGCCTGCTCGTACGCGGGCATGTGGCCGACGGCCTCGATGACGACGTGGCTGCCCTCGCCGCCGGTGAGGTCCCTGACATGCGCGATCCCCTCGGCTCCGCGCTCGGCGACGACGTCGGTCGCGCCGAACTCGAGGCCCAGGTCGGTGCGGGCGGTGTGCCGACCCATCAGGATGATCCGCTCCGCGCCGAGGGTGCGGGCGGCGAGGACCGCCGACAGGCCCACGGCGCCGTCGCCGATCACCGTGACCGTCTGGCCCGCACGGACGCGCGCGAGGTGGGCGGCGTGGTAGCCGGTGAGGTACACGTCGGACAGCGTGAGCAGCGACGCGAGAAGGGAATCGGATGCGGCATCCGGATCGACATCGCGCACGACGACGAGGGTCCCGTCGGCCTGGGGGATGAGGGCCCGTTCGGCCTGCAGACCCCCGACCCGTCCACTCCCGTAGAACCCGCCGTGGATGCACGAGGTCTGGAAGCCCTCGCGACAGAAGACGCACGTGTTGTCGGAGTACACGAACGGCACGATCACGAAGTCGCCCGGGCGCGCACTCGTCACGTCGGCGCCGATCTCCTCGACGACGGCGATGAGCTCGTGCCCCATCCGCCGGCCCGTCGGAGTCTCGGGCAGGGAATGGTACGGGTGCAGGTCGGATCCGCAGACGCAGGCCCGGACGATGCGGACGATCGCATCGGTGGGCTGCTGGATCACCGGGTCGGGGACGTTCTCGACCCGGACATCTCCGGCGCCGAACATGACGGTTGCGCGCATGAGTCCATTCCACTCCATCCGCCCGGCCCTTTCCGTCATCCCGCGCCCTTTCCGTCATCCCGCCGCGATCGCCGTGTCCCGCGCCGCCGATGTGGCGCGCACCGAGGAGCGGTCGGCGTCGCTGCCGCTCGCGGAGCGTGATGAACGTCGGAGATCGCGCGCAGGCGCGCCGCGGGCTCCGCGGGAGTTGGGGGGAGCGGCTTGCACGGGTCGGCCTCGATCCGACGTTCGTCACGACGTTCACCCTCAACAACCGCGCGCCGGGGGGAGTGAGGGATGCCGCTCGAGGACGCGGGCGACAGCGGGTCGTCGTGCTCTCGTGATCGCGGGTGCAGATGCGCGGCCGGGCGGACTCAGCTGACGCGGCGCAACCGCAGCACGAGGAAGAGCACGGCGGATGCCGTCGTCAGCGCCGCGGCCAGCAGGATGACCGCGGTCCAGCCGGCGCTCGCGAACAGGTGCGTGGACGCCGCGCCCGACAGGGTGCTGCCCAGGTAGTAGGTCAGCAGGTAGGCGCTGGACGCACGCGACGTGCTGCGCCCGATCGCCTGCGCCCGTACGACGACCCACCCGCTGAGCACCGAGTGGGTGCCGAGGAACGCCGCGGTCAGCAGCCCCAGGCCCGCGAAGACGGCGACGACGTTCGGCCAGACCAGCAGGCCGATCGCGGCGAGCGTCGCGATCGCGCCGAGCAGCGAGGTGACGGCCCGCCCGAGGCGGCGCGACACCCGGTGGAACAGGCCCGGCGCCAGGATGCCGATCGGATACGCGAAGTACACGAACACCTCCGCGGCACCGAGTGAGAACGGCGGGCCGTCCAGGCGGAACGGCACCGCGTTGTAGAGCCCCACGAAGGTCGCCATCGCCAGTGCTCCGCTCACGCACACCGCGAGGATCACGGGATCGCGCAGCGACGCGACCGTGCCGCCGAGCAGGTCGCCGATCCGCAGCGGCTGCGGCACAGCGCCGTCGCGGGGAAGCGCGACCCAGACGAGCACGCCCACGACGACGCTCAGCACACCGAGCACCGCGCTGACCGCCTGCCAGCCGCCGAGCGCCGCGAGCGGCAGCGGAGCCAGACGGCCGACCG
>CANSLE010000267.1 GCA_947647645.1 uncultured Microbacterium sp. | reverse complement strand
CGTGATCTCGATCACCGACGGCCAGATCTTCCTGCAGTCCGACCTGTTCAACGCCAACCAGCGTCCCGCCGTGGACGTCGGCATCTCGGTCTCGCGTGTCGGCGGCGACGCCCAGGTCAAGTCGATCAAGAAGGTCTCCGGGACGCTCAAGCTCGAGCTCGCCCAGTACCGCTCGCTCCAGGCGTTCGCGATGTTCGCCTCCGACCTCGACGCGGCATCCCGTCGTCAGCTCGAGCGCGGCGCGCGTCTGACCGAGCTGCTCAAGCAGCCCCAGTACGACCCGTACCCCGTCGAGGAGCAGGTCGTCTCGATCTGGGCCGGTACCAACGGCAAGCTCGACACGATCGCGGTCGAGGACGTGCTCCGGTTCGAGCGCGACCTGCTCGACTACCTCAAGCGCAACACGACGATCCTCGACACGCTGCGCGACACGAACGTCCTCGACGACGCGACGGTCGCCGAGCTCGAGAAGGTGACGGACGAGTTCATCCTCGAGTTCCAGGGTGGCAAGGGCCAGGCCATCAACAAGCCGGGCCACGAAGAGGTCGCCGCCGCGCACGAGGAGGACGTGAACCAGGAGAAGATCGTCAAGGGTCGCCGCGGCTGACGCCGGGCGAGTACTGAGACCGAGAACTCATGGGAGCACAACTCAGGGTCTACAAGCAGAAGATCTCTTCTGCTCAGACGACCAAGAAGATCACGAAGGCGATGGAGCTCATCGCGGCTTCGCGCATCCAGAAGGCGATGGCGCGCGTGCGCGCCTCCTCGCCCTTCGCGCGGGCCGTGACACGGGCCGTCTCCGCCGTGGCGACGCACTCGAACATCCAGCATCCGCTGACGACCGAGCGCGAGACGATCCGCCGGTCGGCGATCGTCATCTTCGCCTCGGACCGCGGCCTCGCCGGCGCGTTCAACTCGCAGATCCTCCGCGAGGGGCTGCAGCTCGGTGAGCTGCTGCGCTCGCAGGGCAAGGAGGTCGAGTACTTCCTCGTCGGGCGCAAGGCGGCCGGGTACTTCCAGTTCCGACGCATGGCGTCGGCGGGGGAGTGGGTCGGTGACACCGACACCCCGCACTTCAACACCGCGGAGCAGATCGCCGGCGCCCTTCTGGACGCCTACGACCGTGGGGGCGAAGAGCAGGGCGGGGTCGACGAGATCCACCTCGTCTTCAACCGCTTCGTCAGCATGATGACCCAGGAGCCCCAGACCGTGCGTCTGCTGCCCCTCGAGGTCGTCGAAGCGGACGAGGTCGTCGAGTCGGCCGGCGCGGCCAGCCAGGTCTACCCGCTGTACGAGTTCGAGCCGAGCCCCGAGGTCGTCCTCGACGCGCTGCTGCCGGTGTACGTGCAGAGCCGCGTGTTCAACGCGCTCCTGCAGTCGTCCGCCGCGAAGCACGCCGCGACCCAGAAGGCGATGAAGAGCGCCAGCGACAATGCCGACAAGCTCATCACCGACTACACCCGCCTGCGCAACAACGCGCGTCAGGCCGAGATCACTCAGCAGATCGCCGAGATCGTCGGCGGCGCCGACGCCCTGGCATCCGGCAAGTAACGACCACACCGAAAGAGACAGACAATGACTGCCACCGCCACCGCCGAAAAGGCCGAGACGACGGTCGTCGGGCGCGTCGCACGCGTCACCGGCCCGGTCGTCGACATCGAGTTCCCGCACGATGCGATCCCCGAGATCTACAACGCGCTGAAGACGACCATCACCATCGGTGACGAGTCGACCGAGATCACCCTCGAGGTCGCCCAGCACCTCGGCGACGACCTCGTGCGCGCCATCTCCCTCAAGCCCACCGACGGCATGGTCCGCGGTCAGGAGGTGCGCGACACCGGCGGTCCCATCACGGTGCCCGTCGGCGACGTCACGAAGGGCAAGGTCTTCAACGTCACCGGCGACATCCTGAACCTCGAGCCCGGCCAGACCGTCGAGATCACCGAGCGCTGGGGAATCCACCGCCAGGCGCCGAACTTCGACCAGCTCGAGTCCAAGACCGAGATGTTCGAGACCGGCATCAAGTCGATCGACCTCCTGACCCCCTACGTGCAGGGCGGCAAGATCGGTCTGTTCGGTGGCGCGGGCGTCGGCAAGACGGTCCTCATCCAGGAGATGATCCAGCGCGTGGCGCAGGACCACGGTGGTGTGTCCGTGTTCGCCGGTGTGGGCGAGCGTACCCGTGAGGGCAACGACCTCATCGGCGAGATGGAAGAGGCGGGCGTCTTCGACAAGACGGCCCTCGTGTTCGGCCAGATGGACGAGCCGCCGGGGACCCGTCTGCGTGTCGCGCTGTCGGCTCTGACGATGGCCGAGTACTTCCGCGACGTGCAGAAGCAGGACGTGCTGCTCTTCATCGACAACATCTTCCGCTTCACGCAGGCCGGTTCCGAGGTGTCGACACTTCTCGGCCGTATGCCCTCCGCCGTGGGTTACCAGCCGAACCTCGCCGACGAGATGGGTGTGCTCCAGGAGCGCATCACCTCGACCCGAGGACACTCGATCACCTCGCTGCAGGCCATCTACGTCCCCGCCGACGACTACACCGACCCGGCGCCGGCGACGACCTTCGCCCACCTGGATGCCACGACCGAGCTCTCCCGTGAGATCGCGTCGAAGGGTCTCTACCCGGCCATCGACCCGCTGACCTCGACGAGCCGCATCCTGGACCCGCGCTACATCGGCGAGGACCACTACCGTGTGGCCACCGCCGTGAAGCAGATCCTGCAGAAGAACAAGGAGCTGCAGGAGATCATCGCGATCCTCGGTGTCGACGAGCTGTCCGAGGAGGACAAGATCGTCGTCTCACGCGCCCGCCGCATCCAGCAGTTCCTCTCGCAGAACACCTACATGGCGAAGAAGTTCACCGGTGTCGAGGGCTCCACGGTCCCGATCAAGGAGACCATCGAGTCGTTCGACGCCATCGTCAAGGGTGACTTCGACCACGTCGCCGAGCAGGCGTTCTTCAACGTCGGCGGCATCTCCGACGTCGAGGAGAAGTGGGCGAAGATCCAGAAGGAGAACAGCTGACATGGCGCTGACCGTCACCCTCGTCTCCGCGGAGGAGGAGGTCTGGCACGGTGAGGCGAGCCTCGTCGTCGCCAAGACCGTCGAGGGCGAGATCGGCTTCATGACCGGTCACGAGCCCGTGCTCGCGATCCTCGCCGAAGGACAGGTGCGCATCACCCAGTCCGACGGTACGAAGGTCGTCGCCAGCGCCCAGGACGGTTTCCTGTCGATGGAGGCCGACGAGCTCACCATCGTCGCCGGACACGCCGCCCTCGAGTCCTGATCGCCCGCTGAGAACCACCAGAAGCCACTTCCCGCCCGAGAACGCGCCGTTTCTCGGGCGGGGAGTGGTTTCTTCTCGTGCGCGAGGAGAGTCCCCATGCTGATCCTGTTGCCGCCGTCGGAGACCAAACGTCCAGGAGGGCGTGGGCGTCCGCTCGATGTCCCGGGCCTGGCGCTGCCGGCGCTCACGTCCGCCCGGGAAGCGGTCATCAACGCTCTCGTGGCTCTCAGCGCCGACGAGGACGCCGCCGCGCGGGTGCTCAAGTTGTCCGCGCGTCAGCGCGGGGACATCGCCGCCAACGCGGCTCTGCGGACGGCGCCCACGATGCCCGCGATCGATCGCTACACGGGCGTGCTCTACGACGCCCTGGATGCCGCGAGTCTCGACGCCGCCGCGCGGCGCTGGCTCGGCGCCCACGTCATGATCCACTCCGCACCGTTCGGCCCGGTGAGCGCACTGGATCCGATCCCGGCCTACCGGCTCGCCGCCGGCGCGGCGCTTCCCGGCATCCCGCCCCTGCGACGACACTGGGCGGGTGAGGTCACCG
>CANSLE010000266.1 GCA_947647645.1 uncultured Microbacterium sp. | reverse complement strand
GACGCCGCCGCGCTCGCCGCTCGTGCGCAGTGGGGCATCGCCGCCGTCGCCGAGGCCGTGCCGGAGACCGCCGGCGAGGACGTCGTCCGCCTCGTACGGGCACAGGTCTGGGGCGAACCCGATCGCGAGGTCGCGGAGCTGCCGCGCGGGGTCGCGTTCGCCGCTTTCGCCCTCGGCTTCATCGGAGGTGCGGAGACGGCCACCGTCCACCGCAGTGGACCGTGGACGCGTGTCAGTCTCCGTCGAGGACACGTGCTGACTCGCACGCGGGTGCACACCGGCCTCACCGAGGTGCGGATGACCGGCGGCGCCTGAACCCCTCGTCGGAGCGGCGGTCACCCCCGGACCGGTGAGAGATGCCGCGTCAGACGGCGCTCGCGGCGGTGCGGCCGGCGATGCGCCCGGAGAACAGGCAGCCGCCCACGAACGTTCCCTCCAGCGCCCGATAGCCATGGAGGCCGCCTCCACCGAAGCCGGCGGCCTCACCCGCCGCGTACAGGCCGCCGACGGGCGCACCGTCGGAGCCGAGGGCTCGGGCTGAGAGATCGGTCTCGATCCCCCCGAGGGACTTGCGTGTCAGGACATGCAGCTTCACCGCGATGAGCGGTCCGTTCCTCGGGTCGAGGAGGCGGTGCGGCTTGGCCGTGCGCACGAGGCGATCTCCCCGATAGGCGCGCGCGGACCGCAGCATGGCGAGCTGGGCGTCCTTCGTGAAGTCGTTGTCGATCTCGCGGTCGCGCGCCTCGATCTCCCGGCGGACCGTCACGGCATCCAGCACGTCGCCACCCGGCAGCGACTGCATCCCGGCGATGAGCTCGTCGAGTGTCCGGCGCGCCACGAAGTCTGCGCCCCGATCGAGGAACGCCTGGACCGGCCCCGCGGCGCCCTTCCCGAGCCGTGAGCGCACCAGCAGCGGGATGTCCTTCCCGGTGAGATCGGGGTTCTGCTCGCTGCCGGACAGCGTGAACTCCTTCTCGATGATCTTCCGGGAGAGCACGAACCAGGAATGGTCGTGGCCGGTCGAGCGCAGATGAGCGAGCGTGCCGAGCGTGTCGAATCCGGGGTAGAGCGGCACCGGCAGACGGGTGCCGGTCGCATCGAGCCAGACAGAGGAAGGCCCGGGCAGGATCCGGATGCCGTGGTTCGGCCAGATCGGGTTCCAGTTCTGGATGCCCTCGACGTAGTGCCACATCCGATCGCCGTTGATGAGGCGGGCGCCCGCCGCCGCCGTCACCGGCTGCATCGATCCGTCGACGTACGCGGGCACGCCCGTGATCATCGTCGTCGGAGCCGTACCGAGCCGTTGCGGCCACTGTGCGCGCACGAGGTCCTGGTTGCCCCCGATGCCGCCCGAGGCGACGATCGTCGCACCGGCGACGATCTCGAACGCGCCGATGGCGTCCCGGGCGCTCTCGGCGCCGCGCGCCGCATCGGAGGGAGCGAGGATCTCCCCGTGCGCCCCGATGACGCCGCTCGCATCACGGGTGAGCGCGTTCACGCGATGTCGCGGGAGCACGACGATCCGTCCGGATTCCTCGGCCTGTTCGACCGCCGCCTGGAAGGGCGCGACGAGTCCCGGTCCCGTACCCCAGGTGATGTGGAAACGCGGCACCGAGTTGCCCGGACCGGTCGCGTTGTAGCCGCCGCGCTCTGCCCAGCCGACGACGGGGAAGAACCCGACTCCCCTCTCACGGAGCCACGAGCGCTTCTCGCCGCTGGCGAACTGGAGGTAGGCCTCGGCCCATCGCCGTGGCCAGAGGTCCTCGTCGCGGTCGAACTGCGCGGTCGCGAACCAGTCCTGGCGGGCGAGGTCGAGCGAGTCGGAGATGCCCATGCGGCGCTGCTCGGGGGAGTCCACGAAGAAGAGACCGCCGAACGACCAGAACGCTTGACCACCGAGGTTGACGCGCGGCTCCTGATCGACGATGACGACGCGTTTGCCGGCGGCTGCGGCCTCGGACGCCGCGACGAGGCCCGCCAGCCCCCACCCGATGACGAGGACATCGGCCTCGTGCCTGCGCGTCGCCTGCATCGTCGACTCCATCGTCGTGACGTCCCTGATCTCTCCGCGTCGTCAGCGTCCGGGGGAGGACGCGGCATCCCTGTCGGTGCGCGGGTACACCGCGAGGCCATCGGTCGCCCCGGGGCGCTCCGGGCCGATGCCGGTGGGCTCGAACGTGTTGACCATAGCGTGTGCGGCGCGCTGGAGGTAGTCCCAGAGCGTCGCCTCGTGCAGGGGGGAGAGATCGAGTTCGTCGAGAGCCGTCCGCATGTGCGCCAGCCACCGGTCACGGGCGTCGGGGTTCACGTGGAAGGCGATGTGCCGCATCCTCAGACGCGGGTGTCCTCTCCGCTCGCTGTACGTCGTCGGACCGCCCCAGTACTGCTCGAGGAACAGCGTGAGCCGCTCCGCGGCCGGGCCGAGGTCCTCTTCGGGGTACATCGGCTTCAAGACCTCGTCGGACGCGACGCCGCGGTAGAAAGCGTCGACGAGTCGGACGAACGTCTCATGGCCGCCCACCTGCTCGTAGAAAGTGGCATCGGTGTCGCTCATGCCTTCTCGCCGTCCTTCGTCGGCGGCGTGTCCGCCGCGTCGCCGGACTCACCGCGCGTGGTCTTCGCCCCGCCGCGCTTGGGCTTCCAGATGCCCTTTCCATCGGCCGTCGTCACCGGTGTCGGCCGGGTGCGCGGAGGATTGGCGCCGCGGACGCGCTGGGCGCCCTCGAGACCGGCCAGCATCACGGTGTTCATCGACGGCAGCGTCACCCCGAGCTCGTCCATCGCCCGCTTCAGACGCATCCGCAGCTCGCGCGCCACGTCGTCCTTCGCGTTCGCGCGCGTCTTCATCACCAGGCGGATCACGAGCGCATCGCCCGTGATCGACTCGAGGCCCCACACCTCGGGCTGCTCGATGACGCGGGTGCGCCACTTCGGGTCCTTCGCGAGATCCTTGGCCGTCGCGAGCATCGTCTTCTCGACCTGGTCGATGTCGACGTCGACGGGGAGCGCGAGATCGATGATGACGCGCGACCACCCCTGGGACATGTTTCCGATGCGCGTGATCTCGCCGTTGCGCACGTACCAGAGCGTGCCGTTGACGTCCCGGACATGGGTGATGCGCACGCTCACGAACTCGACGATGCCGGTGGCCAGCCCGAGGTCGACGACGTCGCCGATCCCCACCTGGTCCTCGGCGACGATGAAGATGCCGTTGAGCACGTCTTTGACGATGTTCTGCGCGCCGAAGCCGAGCCCCGCGCCGATCGCCGCCGACAGCAACGCGACGGAGCCGAGGGCCGTCGGGGCGAGGAGGTTGAAGATGAGCAGGATCGCGATGACGACGATCGCGACGTTCACGATGTTCTGCAGGATCGAGCCGAGGGTGCGCGTGCGCTGCACGAGCCGCATCGCGGCGAGAGGCGACCGCTCCAAGGCCTGGGTGTCGTCGACGTTCGCCTTGCTCTTCGCACCGGACACGATCCGGTCCACGACACGGCGGATGACCACCCGGAGGATCCACGACGCCAGGAAGGCGCCGACGATGATCGCGGCGCTCGACAGCAGGTTCATCCCCGCCTCGCCGAGCCAGCGCAGCACGTTCTCCCACAGATTCGGGTCGATGACCGGCGCGGGGGAGTCGCCGCCGGAGCCTGGGAAGTACCGCATCGCCTCGATCCTAACGAGCGGTGCTCTGTCCCGTCTGTGAGGCCGTCTGCCCGTCCATCCACCCACCGCGGTGGGCGAGGATCACCGCCTGGATACGGTCACGTGCGCCGGTCTTCGCCAGCACCCGTCCGACGTGTGTCTTGACGGTGGTCTCGCTCACGAAGAGCGCCGCGGCGATCT
>CANSLE010000265.1 GCA_947647645.1 uncultured Microbacterium sp. | reverse complement strand
GAGCTGCGCGCGCAGCTGCGCCTGCACGCGTGCGGCCGCCCGCGCCGACAGCACCTCGCGCAGCCAGAGGAGCATCCCCCGCACGGCGACGACGGCGCCGAGCGCGGTGAGCGTCGCGATGAGCTCGGCCCACGGCATCCCCTCGATCACCCGGGTGATCGCATGGGTGAGCAGCCACGCGAACGCGACCACGACCGCCGTCTGGGCGGCTCCGATCAGCGCGATCGCGACGAAGAAGGCGCGGGACGCCGACGCGTAGCGCACCAGGCGCGGGTCGACGGGCCGCACGCGCGTGCGTTCGTGTCGCGTCTCGGTTGCCATTCTTCGATCCTGCCTCATAAACGGAGGACGGCCCCGGTCACCGCCCTCGTGGGCGATCGCCGGGGCCGTCCCTGCGGCCGCGGTCAGTGGGTCCCGGCCAGCTCGGCCTTCTCGATGGTGGAACGCCTGATGCGCTTGCGGAACACCCAGTACGTCCAGGCCTGGTACGCGAGCACGAGCGGGAGGAAGATGAGCGCCGCCCACGACATGATCTGCAGCGTCATCGCGGTGCTCGACGCGTTGGTGATCGTGAGGCTGAAGGCGTCATCGGTCGTCGAGGGCATGACGTACGGGAACAGCGCCAGCCACAGCGTCAGCACCGCGAAGACGATGGTCACGGCACCGGCCGCGAAGGCGCGTCCGTCGCGATCGGCGATGTTGAACCACACCGACAGCAGCAGGGCGACCGCGGCGATCACACCGCAGGCGATGACCGCCCAGAGCAACGGCGCCTCGCGGCCGGCGGCGATGAGGATCGTCCAGACGACCGTCCCCGCGGCGAAGACCACGGTCGGGATCGCGAGCTTCTTGCCGAGCAGCTGCGCGTCGTGGTGCACCTGGCCGTCGGTCTTGAGGCCGACGAAGTAGACGCCGTGCAGGAAGAACAGCAGGAGCGTGGTCACGCCCACCCACAGGCCGTACGGGTTGAGGAGGGTGAACAGGCTGCCGGTGAAGTTCTTGTCGGCATCGATCGGCACGCCCTGCACGATGTTCGCGACCGCGACGCCCCACAGAAGGGCCGGAACGGCCGAGCCGATCGTGATCATCCAGTCGAAGCGGCGCTTCCACCGCACATCGTCGCGCTGGTGGCGGTACTCGAACGAGACGCCGCGGGCGATGAGCGCCAGCAGGATCAACAGCAGCGGCAGATAGAACCCGCTGAAGAGTGTGGCGTACCACTCCGGGAACGCCGCGAACAGGCAGGCGCCGGCGACGATGACCCAGGTCTCGTTGAGGTCCCACACCGGGCCGATCGTGTTGATGACCTGACGGCGGGAGACCTCGTCCTTGCCCAGGAAGGGCAGGGACATGCCGACGCCGAAGTCGAAGCCGTCGAGCACGAAGTAGCCGACGAACAGCACTCCGACGATGAAGAACCAGAGGTAGGCGAGGTCCATGTCAGCTCCTAATACACCGTGGACGGGGTCTGATCGACCGGGACGTCGGACGGGTCGGGGTCATCGGGCCCGGGCAATGGCTGCGGGCCCTCCCTGACCGTCTTGAAGATGAGGCCGAACTCGACCACCGCGAGGATCGCGTAGATCGCGGTGAAGGCGATGAGCGAGATCAGCACGGTCCAGCCGGGGACGTTCGGCGAGACGCCGTCCTGCGTGAGCATCAGCCCGAAGACGATCCAGGGCTGACGCCCCATCTCGGTGAAGATCCAGCCCACGAGGATGCCGAGCAGCGCCAGCGGCGCCTGCCAGATGGCGAGCTTCCACATCCACCCTGCGACCGGACGCTTGGCCTTCTTGCGCGTCACCCACAGGCCCGCGACGGCGATCGCGGTCGCGAGGATGCCGAAGCCCATCATCCAGCGGAACGCCCAGTAGGTGACCCACAGGATGGGGGCGAAGTTGCCGTTCACCCGATCGGCGAACTGCGGGAACATCTGCGTCGCGTAGAGCTGATTGAGGTCGTTGATGCCCTCGACGCAGCCGTTGAAGTCATGCGTCGACAGGAACGCCAACACGTAGGGCACGCGCAGCGACCACACCTCGCCGGTGCCATCCGGAGTGCCGATCGAGAAGATCGAGAAGGAGGCGTTCGCGCCGCACGCGGAGTTGAACATCGCCTCCGCGGCCGCCATCTTCATCGGCTGCGTCTGGACCATCACCAGACCCAGCTGGTCCCCGGAGAGGAACACGGCGACGAAGCCGAGGATCATGGCCCAGAGTCCGAACTTCAGGGCCGGGCGGAGCATCTCGACGTTCTGCTTGCGGGCGAGGTGCCACGCGGATGCCGCGATCACGACACCCGCCGAGAACATGATCGCCGAGGAAAGGGTGTGCGGGAACTGCGTCAGGGCGACCGGGTTGGTCAGCACCTGCCAGAAGTCGGCCATCTCGGCGCGGTGGCCCGCGGCGGACATCTGATAGCCCTTGGGGTTCTGCATGAACGCGTTGGCCGCCAGGATGAAGTAGGCGGACAGCCACGTGCCCACCACGGTCATCCAGATGGTGAGGAGGTGGATGCGGCGGGGCAGCTTGTTCCACCCGAAGATCCACAGGCCGATGAAGGTCGCCTCGAAGAAGAAGGCCATGAGCCCCTCGAACGCGAGCGGCGCACCGAACACGTCGCCGACGAATCGTGAATAGCTCGACCAGTTCATGCCGAACTGGAACTCCTGCACGATGCCGGTGACGATGCCCATCGCGAAGTTGATCAGGAAGATCTTCCCGAAGAACCGCGTGAGGTGCAGCCACTTCACGTCGCCCGTCCGGTGCCACACCGTCTGGAAGATCGCCACGAACAGCGACATGCCGAGCGTGAGCGGCACGAAGATGAAGTGGTAGAGGGTGGTCAGGCCGAACTGCCATCGCGCGAGCAGCAGCGGATCCAGGAAGTCCATCGTCATCCTTCCGAGGGCGGGAGTCTTCTTCGAGACTGAAGGTACTCAGGATGCTCCCAGTGACGGGCTGTCCGAGCCGTGAAAAAGAAAAGGCGGTCTGATCAGGCCGTCGCGCCGGCGAACATGAGTTGCACGACGCATTCGCGCGGGTCGCAGGAGGGCCGCATCTCGTCGACCGCGAGCGGGCCTCCGGCGGCGGCGAGCACGCTCTGCATGAGCTCCAGGTGCACCCGGCAGAGCACCTCGCGGTGCGCCGCCTGCGACGACGCGTGTGCGCACGGCGTGAGATCGACCGTGAGCTCGCGCTCGTCGACGAGCGGGTCGAAACCAGCGTCGATGAGGTCCTCGACGAGGGCGTCGACCTGGTGGAGTGCCTCGGTGTCGAGCTCCGGCGCCGCGCCCGGCAGCACGCGGCGCATGAGGTCACCGCGCTCGGCGGCGGCGCGGACCTTGCGGCGCTGGATCGGGCTGGAGGAGCGGACGCCGTCGGCGGCGCTGTAGAGCACGCGCGGGCGCCCACGCGTGGTCCGGTGCTCCGCGGCCGAGACGACGTAGCCCTCATCGATGAGTCGTTGCAGGTGCTCGCGCACCGTGTTCGGGTGCAGGCCCGTCGCCTCGACGATCTCGGTGATCGTGCGGCGCGGCTGCTCCTGGACGAGGTGCAGGATCTCGACGCGTGAATAACTGGAAATGGCGCTGTACCCAACCGGGCGACCTGTGGTCATACCTCATATTATTCACGGTGTCGGTCGTGCGCGCCACCCCCGATCTGCGGGGGTTTCTTCCGGCCCTGCGGAAAGGGGTGCTCGTGCCGTATCGCTGCGCGTCGGCATCCGTTCACCTGCCGTCGATCCGGCGTTCTTCCGCACCCGCAACCGTCGGCAGTGCCGCCGTCACAGGGGCCCCGCCGACCCCCTCATCGAGCGTTCGTCTCGAGTCTGGAGCCGACTTGTCCTCCTCGCCCTCGCGCCTTC
>CANSLE010000264.1 GCA_947647645.1 uncultured Microbacterium sp. | reverse complement strand
GCCGGTGGTGGGGGGCGTGGGCGCGGGGACCGGGGCGGAGACGCGCGGAGCGACGTCGGGCACGGCGCGGAGGTGGCGGACGGGAGCGGGCGAGGCGAGGAGAGCGGAGTTCGACACGGGGAGGTCCTTCGGAGGGGGAACCCGGGCTGTCAGCCGAGAACGGGTTCGGAGGTGTGTTGCGAGGGCCCGGATGGAGATCGCATCGGATGCGATGCGAGGGCCAGTGCGAGGCAGCCGGCGTCCGCGTTGTGCGCGGCGCGGTGCTCGGGGGGTGGCGGCCGGCTGACGGGTGTGGGTCAGCGTCGGCGGGCGCACCCGGCGGGGATCACCGTCAGTGGCACATTCGGCAACACATGGCAACGCGCGGCATCATCATGATGCCAGCAGGTCCGTTCGCCTCCAGGGCGGACAGAGTGCGTGCGTTGTCAGTCATGCGCCTGATTATGACGAACAGCGTCGTGATGTGTCAAACCGCACGGATGCCGCCGTCACAACATGACGGAATGTGACAGAGTGCATGGTCGTGCACATCGTGACCCCGACCCGCCTCCGCGTCGTCGGTGTATCGGGGTCCGGCAAGTCGCACCTCGCCGCGTTCGTCGTCCCGGCCCCGCACCCCGGAGCCCGGCGTACCGTAGAGGGCATGGCGGCAGATCGAGCAGACGGGCTTTCGTTCGCGAACGAGACCGACGCGTCCCGCTACACCCTGCGCAAGGGCGAGCAGATCGTCAGCGTGCTCGACTACCGCGACGACGGCCGCACGGTCGCCATGACGCGCGCCTACACGGTGCCCACGTTCCGGGGACACGGCTACGCGGCGGAGATCGTCGCGCGCGCCGTGGCGGAGGTCGAGGCGGCCGGGGATCGCGCGATCAGCCCCGTCTGCTGGTATGTCGCCGACTGGTTCGCCGCGCATCCCGAGCGCGCGGGTCTGCTCGCCGAACGCCGCACCGGCTGAGTACCCGCCGCACACGCCGCCGTCAAGGGCCTGGCCCGCGACGGGACGACCCGCGACAGTGGAGCCAGGTGAGGTGAGGAGAAGCCCATGACGAGCGACAGCGACCAGGCGTCGGCGGAGGACACGCAGGACGAGCCCGTGCTCGACATGCACGATCCGAGCCCGAGCGACCGCTGGGACGGGCTGGCCGCGCAACTGCGCGCCGACGTCCTCGGACAGAACACGGCCGTCGTCGACAAGGCGGTGCGCGGTCGCATCGCGGAGACCGGCGTGGTGGTCGAGGAGGAAGTGGTCGTCGCGCTGATCGCGGAGCTCTCCGCCGAGGAACAGGCCGGCTGACCGGCCGGAGGATCAGTCCTCGGCCAGCCAGCGACGCAGCTCCGCCGCGGCCGGCTCGGCCGTGCGGATCAGCGTCTCGTGCCGGTGGCCCTCGACCACGAAGGGGCGGGCGCCGGGGATCGCCGCCACGACCTCGTCGAACCACGGCTGGGGGACGACGACATCGAACTCTCCGCGCACGACGAGGGTGGGCGCGGTGATCCGGTCGAACACGTGTTCCGGTCGGTGCGTCAGCATCGCGCGCATCTT
Organism: uncultured Microbacterium sp.; assembly: GCA_947647645.1. GTDB lineage: Bacteria > Actinomycetota > Actinomycetes > Actinomycetales > Microbacteriaceae > Microbacterium. The sequence continues at coordinate 2,341 of CANSLE010000264.1, read as the reverse complement.
GCGACGCAGATGCGGGCCGGCGCGGACGTACTCCCGCGCGCCCAGCAGCAGCACTTTGGGGCTCTCCCCCCAGAGGTCACGCCCGAGCCGCCACAGCTGACGCAGGGGGTGTCGGTGGTGACGGTCGACGGTCGGCGCGACCAGTACCAGGCGGCCCACCGTGTCGGGGTGGCGCACGGCCACCTCCGTGCCGACCTGCGTGCCCATCGAGTGCCCGAGGAGCAGGACCGGCCCGCGTCCCAGATGACGCAGGTAGGCCGCGACCAGGTCGGCGGTGCGCTCGATGGTGGGCGTGCGCGGCGGTTCCGGCGCGTCCCCGTAGCCCGGCAGGTCGAGCGCGACGACGTGTGCCTCGCCCTCCAGGTGCATCACCAGGTCGCCGAAGACCTTGCGGCCCATACCGATCCCGTGCACGAGCACGACCGTGAGTGGCGCGTCGGGGTCGCCCCGGTGCTCGGCGATGAGGCTCATCCCGCCGGAGGCGAAGACCTCGATGCGACCGTCGTCGGTGGGAACGCCCGTGACCGCGTCGATCGCGCGGTCGACGGCATCCACCACCGCGTCGACGGCCTCGGCCGGGGTTTCGGGAGCGGCATCATCGCGAGACATGCATCGAGGGTATGACGACGGGGGCCCTTTCCGGAAAGAACGGACCCCCGTCGCCGTGCGGATGCCGCGGCGTCAGCCGCAGCTGCGCGCGGCGTAGGCCGCGGGGACGGTCGAGGTGACGCCGTCCTGCGTGACGGTCGCCGACACCTGGTCCGCCGGCATCGTCGCCCGCCGCGTCGTGAAGGCGTACGAGGCGGTGGCGCCCGCCGCCAGCACGACCGTCTTCGAGCCGTACGGCGTCGTCATCGACACGGTGGCGTTCCCTCCGCGCTCGTTGGCCGCCGTGACGACCAGCGCCACCGTGCCTCCCACGCACCGCGTGGTCGTGGTCAGCGCGACGTGGGCCGCGGAGACCACCCTCACGGTGGCCTCCACCGGCATCCGCGAGTCGTCCTGCGCGACGCCGCGCACCGTGAAGGTGCCCGGCTGGGCATACGCCGACGGGGAGACGGCCTCCCACGCGACGTCGACGCTCCGCCGCGCCCCGCTGACGGTCGTGAGCGATGCCCGGGGCAGCGTCGGTGCGGTGCCGACGGTCGTGGGGACGTCCATCGCCGCGACCGAGGCGACGGCGATGTCGGGTGCGTACGCCTCCAGCACTCTCTGATACTCGGCGCGGGTGATGGGCAGCACGGTGCCGTGGCGCGGCTTGCCGCCGTCGGCGTTCTGCGGCAGGCCCTGTCGGAGCTTCGCCCCCAGCGGCTGCCACGTGCCGCTGTCGAGGCTCGTCGTCCCGAACGGGACGTAGTGGTTGGGTCCGCCGTGGTAGTTCGGCTGGTCGATGAAGAGGAACCAGTCGAGTCCGTTGACGTCGCCCGGGTTGGCGCGGAAGATGTTCGGTCCCTCGCCGCTGGAGTACACGCCCCCCGGCTCACCGTTGGGCAGTCCACTCGCGACGCGTTCCTTCACGAGCGTCCACTGGTCCGCCGCACCGCTGCTGCCGGGCAGGGTGCCGGTGATGGGCGCCCGCAGCTCGGTCGACTTCTCCTGACGGATCGTCATGCTCTCCTCGTCCTTGGTGAAACGGTGGTAGACGTCGCCCACCTTCGCCACGGTGGAGTCGATCGTGCCGAGCCCGGCCCCGCGGCGGACGTCGATCCATGGCTTCGGGTCCGAGAACGTCACGAAGTCGTCGGTCGTGGCGTACATCATGCGGTTGTACGTGACGGCGGTGCGGTCGGCGGGGTTCGTGGTCGGGTAGAGGTTCGAGGCCCAATACACCACGAAGGTGTCGAGCTTGTCGTCCCAGTAGGCCTCCGGCGCCCAGGTGTTGCCGGCGTCGTCGCCCGAGACCTTGACGTGCCGCTGCGCGGACCACGTCACCAGGTCGTTCGACTCCCACACCTCGATGAAGCGCGAGCCCGAGATCTGTGCGGTCGTGAACCCGCCGGCCAGACCGTCGACCTTGAGGTCGGTTGCGATCATGTAGAACTTGTCGCCGCCGGGGGCTCGGAGGAGGAACGGATCGCGAAGGCCCTGCGTGCCCACCGTCGAGGAGAACACCGGCTGGCCGCCGTTGAGGGTGTTCCAGCTCAGCGCATCGTTGCCCTTGGATGCCGCGATGCTCACACGTTCCGCGCCCTGGCCCTCTCCGGTGAAGAAGGTCCAGAAGTAGGCCTCCGTCGTCGCGGATCCGCCCGGCATCGGCTGGACGCGCGCGGTGAGCGTGCGGCTCGCCGTCGCGGACCCGCTGCGTGCGACGGCCGTGAGCTCGATCGTCGCCGCGGGCGAT
>CANSLE010000263.1 GCA_947647645.1 uncultured Microbacterium sp. | reverse complement strand
CGCCGCCGAACGCGCGCTGCTCCGCGCGCACCGTGTGCCACCCGAGCGGCATGTCGGCCGGGACGGGAAGCTCGACCCGCCACCGCAGGATGCCGTCCACTAGCCGCGCGGCCGGGCGCTGCTCGGGGATCGTGAGCACGCGCTCGGACCCGTCCTCGAGGGCCACGGTCACGGTCACGTCGTGCCCGTCGAAGACATGCACCCACAACACACCGACGCCGGCGCGTGTGACGAACGAGGCCGGCAGCAGCTCGCGCCACGGCCGTTCCTCCTCCGCGATCAGGGAGGCCGTGACCGCGGCATCCGTCGCTGCATCGACGTGCATGGCGGCGAGCACCGCGCGGAGGGTGGATGCCGGGACCTGCACCCGATCGCCGAAGAACGACCAGTACTCGGTCGCGATGCCGTGCGTCGCCGCGAGGCGGACGAGGTCGGGGGTGGGTGCATCGTCGGTCATCTCGGTCCTCCCTCGGCCCCGATGGGGTCTGCGCCCATCCTGGCATCCCCGCCCGACCGTGTCGCGCCCGCGGGCCGGCCTCGTCGGCCCGCAGTCGATCTGCACAACTCCATCTCCACCGCGGGACGCGGACGGGACAGACCGTACCGAGTCGATCCAGGCGGAGTTGTGCAGACCCCGCGCGGAGCGGGGGGCTCGCACGGGTCACCCCTCGAGCTTCTCGATGCGGGCGACGAGGCCGGCGCGGCGCGGGGAGCGGGCGGGGAGCATCGCGAGGGCGAGGCGCAGCACCTCGACGTCCTCCGCGCCGTCGTCGGTGTCGGCGTACGCGAGCAGCACGTCGACGGAGGCCTCCGTCATCAGGGCGTCGCGCAACGCGAGGCGCACGGTGTCGCGGAACTCCTCGACCCCGGGCGCGAACGAGTCCGGAAGCACCCGCCCGCGGTAGGCGGCGAGCGCGACGCGGTGGGCACCGCGGCCGAGCAGGCCGAGGACCTGCTGGGCATCGGTGTGCAGCACGGTCGTCAGCCGGTACGGACGGGATGCCGGGACCAGCTGCGGCGCGACCCGCTCCAGCACCTTCCGCAGGCGCACGAGCTCGGGGCGCAGCGTTCCCTCCGCGGCATCCTCACCGTAGACCAACTGCCCGAGGCGCTCGGCCGACAGGCCCTCGCGGTGCACGGCGAGCATGAGGAGGATCTCCGCGTGCCGGGCCGACAGCTCCGTGACGGTCGCGCTGTCGGGACCGGCGACGTCGAGGAGCGCGCGGTCGCGGCCGAGCACGCGCAGCATCGTGGTCGCTGTGCGCGGCTCCGGTGCCGACCTCCGGACGCGGCTCGGCGCGGGCGCCTCAGCCCGTGCCCGCAGGCGTCCGACGAGAAGCTCGCCCTCGACGGCGCGCGCGGTGGCGTCGACGAGCAGCTGAGCCTGCGGCGTGGCGGCGTCGGCACCTCCCGTCACGTCGATGACGCCGAGCACCCGGCGCGTCTCGGGGTCGTGGACGGGGGCCGCGGTGCACGACCACGGTTGCACGAGCCGGTTGTAGTGCTCGGCGCCGTGGATCTGCACGGAGCGTCCGAGCGCCAGCGCGGTGCCCGGGGCGGAGGTCCCCACCGCCTCCTCCGACCAGTTCGCCCCCGCGACGAAGCCCATGTCGCCGGTGAGGCTCTGCACGCGACGATCACCCTCGACCCACAGCAGCCGTCCCACGGCGTCGCCGACGGCGACCACCACTCCGGAGTCGGTGCCACCGCCGCCCGGCAACAGCAGCGCACGGATCATGTCCATCGCCGCCGCCAAAGGGTAGGTGCGGCGGTAGGCGTCGAGCTCCTCATCACCGAGCTCGAGCGGAGGCAGCCCCTCGGCGCCGACGAGATTCGCCAGCGAACGGCGCCAGGAGTCGTGCACGAGCGGACGGATCTGATCGAGTCGTGGATCGCCGACGTTGCCGACCACGAGCTCCTCGTGCGCGCGCTCGATCAGCAGACGCGACGTCTCGGGCGAGACCTCGCGGCGCGAAGACCACGGCGAGGGCACGACGACTCCGTTCGACGGTGAGGAAGTGCCGTCAGTCTAGGTCGAACGACGCCGTCAGAGCAGGCCTCGCGGGGAATTCACGCCTTGGCGCGGTCCGCCCACCAGGCGCGCAGCCGCTGCTCGGCGGCATCCGGGCCGATCGGCCCCTCGTCCAGGCGCACCTCCAGCAGGAAGCGGTACGCCTCTCCGACCTCGCGCCCCGGGGGGATGCCGAGCACTTCCTGGATCCGGTTGCCATCGAGCTCGGGGCGGATGGCGGCGAGCTCCTCCTGCGAGGCGAGCTCGTCGATGCGCCACTCGATGTCGTCGTATGCGCGGCGCAGGCGGGTCGCCTTCTTCGCGTTGCGCGTCGTGACGTCGGCACGGGTCAGGATGTGGAGCCGCTCGAGCTGGTCGCCGGCATCCCGCACATAGCGCCGCACGGCCGAGTCGGTCCATGCGCCCTCGGCGTACCCGAAGAAGCGCAGGTGCTGCTCGATGAGCTGCGTGACGGCGGAGATGGTGTCGCCGTCGAAACGCAGCGCCTGCAGCCGCTTGCGGGCCAGGCGTGCACCCTTGACGTCGTGGTGGTGGAAGCTCACGCCGCCACCCGGCTCGAGGCGGCGGGTCGCGGGCTTGCCGATGTCGTGCAGCAGGGCGGCCAGACGCAGCGTCGTGTCGGGGGCGGCCCCGGGATGCCGGGCGTGCTCGAGCTCGATGGCCTGGCGCAGCACGGTGAGCGAGTGCTCGTAGACGTCCTTGTGGTGGTGGTGCTCGTCGACCTCGAGACGCAGCGCCGGCACTTCGGGGAGGATCTCGCCCATCAGTCCGGTCTCGACGAGGATCCGGATGCCGGGGACCGGATCGTCGGTCGCGAGCAGCTTCACGAGCTCGGCCTGCACGCGCTCGGGGCTGACGATCTCGATCGTCGCCCGCAGGCGCGCCATCGCTTCGAGGGTCGCCGGGGCGACGTCGAACTCGAGCTGACTGGCGAAGCGCGCCGCGCGCAGCATGCGCAGCGGGTCGTCGCCGAAGCTGACATCGGGGTCTCCCGGGGTGCGGAGCACGCCCGCGAGGAGGTCCTCGACGCCGCCGGTCGGGTCGACGAGGGCCGGCACCGGCAGCCGCAGCGCCATGGCGCCGACGGTGAAGTCGCGGCGGGCGAGGTCGTCCTCGAGGCGGTCCCCGAACGCGACCGTGGGCTTGCGCGTGACGCCGTCGTAGCTGTCGGCGCGGTAGGTCGTGATCTCGACCTGCTCGGAAGTGCCGCGGGGTCCGGTGATCTTGGCCCCGATGGTGCCGAACGCACGGCCGATGTCCCACGTCGCGGTTGCCAGGGGCTTCACGATGCGGAGGATGTCGTCGGGCCGCGCGTTCGTCGTCAGATCGAGGTCGTGGGTGGGCCGTCCGAGCAGCGCGTCGCGCACGGGACCGCCGACGACCGCCAGTTCGAACCCCTCCTGGGCGAACGCCGCGCCGAGGGACGCCATGATCGGCGAGGTGGCGAGCGCCCCCAGCCGGTCGAGGCCTTCGGCCATGTTGAGCATGGTCTCCAGACTACCGGCGCGCCCTCCGTCGCCCCGGCCCGGCGGCAGGCCCCGAGCGGTCAGGCCAGGCGGAGCATGCCGGTGAACACGAGCTCGCGCACCCGCGGCAGCAGGTCGGCGCGCAGGGCCGCCGCATCCACCTCGAGCAGCTGGGCGATGGCGTCGGAGAGCTGGCCCACCGTGAGATCGCCGTCCGCGGCGCCGACGAGGGCCGCGAGCGCCGGATCGACCTCGATGGTGCGGGCCAGACCGCCTCCCTGGCGCAGCTCGATGACACCCGGCGCCTCCGCACCGGGCAGGTGGTGACGGGCCTCGGTGACGTCGTCGGCGACGACGGGCCGGGCGGCGGACAGCGCCGCGTCGTCGAGGACCTCGAGGGCA
>CANSLE010000262.1 GCA_947647645.1 uncultured Microbacterium sp. | reverse complement strand
GACACGCTCGTCGACGCTCTGTCTCGGATGACGCCGCAGTGGCGCGTTCCGCGGGTCGCCGGCGGCGTCGCGCTCTGGGTGGAGCTCGATGCACCGTTGAGCACCGGTCTCGTCCTCGCCGCGCGTGCGCACGGCGTGTTCTTGTCCGCGGGCTCACGCTTCGGCGTCGACGGCCCGCACGACCGCCATCTGCGCCTGCCGTTCACCTCACCCCCGGAGGAACTCGTCCGCGCCGTCGAGGTGCTGGCCCGCACATGGCCGGCGGTGCGATCGGCAGCTCCGGTGCACGGCGGGGACCTCATCGATGCCGTCGTGTGAGGTTCAGCGGAGGTAGGTGAGACACTCGACGGCTTCGCGCGCCGACCAGAAGGCGCCGAGCTGGCGAAGTCGTGCGCGTGCGAGGTCGAACCGCTCCGCGTGGAAACGGAGCCCGCCGCCGGCCTCCTCCCACCGCACGTGTCCGATGACGCGCCCCGTGCGGTCGATGACGCGCCAACGCCGCGAGGACACCGGGCGGAATGCGAAGCCTCTGATGACCGGAGGGGCGGGAGCGAGTGTCTGTGACACGGCTTCTCCTTTCGACGGGTTCGAACATAGCTTCGACCCCCGACACTCGGACTGAGCGAGCTCGCGCACGCAACGTCGGATCCTCCTCCACAGCAGGTTGCCCGGACTGCTTCTCCACGGATCGCTCGTCGTCGACGGCGCCTCGGCGAGCGATCCGTGACGATGAAGGGGCTGCGGCGCCCGGCGGGCACCCGGGCGCCGCAGCGGTCACCGGAACGACCGGGGCCGAGCGAGAGGAGATCATCATGAGCGATCGCATCACCGTGATCGGAAACGTCGCATCCACCCCGGAGCGGCGTGAGCTTCCCGGCGGCATCCCCGCCATCAGCTTCCGCCTGGCGAGCAGCGAGCGGCGCCTCGACAACGGCCAGTGGGTCGACGCGCACACGAACTGGTACTGGGTGTCGGCGTACCGGAAGCTCGCGGAGCACGCCCTGGACTCCCTGGAGAAGGGGCAGCGCGTGATCGTCACGGGGAAGTTCCGGGTGAAGCAGTGGGAGTCCGGCGGCAAGAGCGGGTCGTCCGCGGAGATCGACGCCGAGGCGGTCGGGCACGATCTCATGTTCGGCACGACGACGTTCCACAAGGCGAGCGGGTCGACCACAGCGGCCTCCGGGGCGTCCACAGCCTCCGCCGCGTCGCCCCTGGTCGATGCCTCGGGCTGGGCGGTCCCCGGTTCCGCCGGAACGGATGCCGAGTCCCGCCCGGCCCCGAACGACGCTCCGCCCCCGGGCGTCACCGCTCCGGCGGAACCCGGAGAGCTCGTCGGCGTGGGCGCGGGTGGCGGCGGGGGACAGTGGAGCCCGGACGCGGACGATCAGACCCCGTTCTGAGGACGAGCCACGCGACGACCGCGTCGAGGGCGTCGCCGGGGCACAGCCGCTCCCGCGACGCCGCCTAGACTCGATACGTGCGAACAGACCTCCACCGCGTGGCCCCCGGAACGGCTGTGCTCGCCCTCGCCCTCGCGCTGGCCCTCACCGGGTGCACGCCGGGCGGTCCCGCGGCGACGCACTCCGCGACGGCGTCGACCACGCCCACGACGACGCCGAGCCCGACTCCGACCGGGCCGGCGATCGTTCCCGACGGGTCGGCGACGCAGAACCTGCCCTTCTTCAGGTCGATCGTGGACCAGGTCGCCGAGGGCCCGCAGGCCGCCCAGGGCCGCGCCTACGTCGACGCCCTCGTCGCGGCCGGGTTCGACAAAGGGGCCATGCAAGTCACCCAGGACCTCACGACCGTCGGCAATCAGGCCGACTCGATCCAGTTCTCCGTGAAGTGGAAGGGGGAGTGCCTGGTGGGTCAAGTCGGGCCCTCCGTACCCGGTCCGCAGACTCGCGTCCTGCCGCTGGTTCCGGAGGGCACCTGCCTGGTGGGGCAGACCCGACCGATCGACTGGTGACGCACGATCGATCGGCGCCGTCCCCGGGCGCCGGAAGCGGGAGCCCATCCGCGTAGACTTGGGCCGTTATGGCCGAATACATCTACTCCATGGTCCGTGCCCGCAAAGCGGTCGGCGAGAAGCTGATCCTCGACGACGTCACGATGGCGTTCCTTCCTGGCGCCAAGATCGGCATGGTCGGTCCGAACGGCGCCGGTAAGTCGACGATCCTCAAGATCATGGCGGGCCTCGACGCGCCGTCCAACGGCGAGGCCAAGCTGACCCCGGGCTTCAGTGTCGGCATCCTGATGCAGGAGCCGGAGCTCGACGAAACGAAGACCGTGCTCGAGAACATCCAGGACGGCGTCGCCATCAAGGCCAAGCTCGACCGCTTCAACGAGATCTCCGCGCTCATGGCGGATCCCGATGCCGACTTCGACTCCCTCCTCGCGGAAATGGGTGTCCTCCAGGAGGAGATCGACGCCGCCGACGGGTGGGACCTCGACTCACAGCTCGAGCAGGCGATGGACGCGCTCCGCACGCCGCCGGCCGACGAACCGGTCACGAAGCTCTCCGGTGGCGAGAGGCGACGGGTCGCGCTGGCCAAGCTCCTCCTCCAGAAGCCCGACCTGCTCCTGCTCGACGAGCCCACCAACCACCTCGATGCCGAGAGCGTGCTGTGGCTGGAGCAGCACCTGCAGTCCTACAAGGGCGCTGTGATCGCGATCACCCACGACCGGTACTTCCTGGACAACGTCGCAGAGTGGATCGCCGAGGTCGACCGCGGACGCCTCATCGGCTACGAGGGCAACTACTCCACCTACCTGGAGAAGAAGGCCGAACGCCTCGACATCCAGGGCAAGAAGGATGCCAAGCTCGCGAAGCGCCTGAAGGACGAGCTCGACTGGGTCCGCTCCTCGGCCAAGGGGCGCCAGACGAAGTCGAAGGCCCGCCTCGCCCGTTACGAGGAGATGGCCTCCGAGGCGGAGCGCACGCGCAAGCTCGACTTCGAAGAGATCCAGATCCCGGCCGGCCCGCGTTTGGGCACGGTAGTGATCGAGGCGAAGAAGCTGCAGAAGGGCTTCGGGGACCGCTCACTCATCGACGGCCTCAGCTTCAGCCTGCCGCCCAACGGCATCGTGGGCGTCATCGGGCCGAACGGTGTCGGAAAGACCACCCTCTTCAAGACGATCGTCGGCCTCGAGCCGCTGGACGGCGGCGACCTGAAGATCGGCGAGACGGTCAAGATCAGCTACGTCGACCAGAGCCGCGCCAACATCGACCCGAACAAGACCCTGTGGGAGGTCGTGTCCGACGGCCTCGACATCATCACCGTCGGAAAGACGGAGATCCCGTCGCGCGCGTACGTGTCGAAGTTCGGCTTCAAGGGACCCGACCAGCAGAAGAAGGCGGGCGTCCTCTCCGGCGGTGAGCGCAACCGCCTCAACCTCGCCCTGACCCTGAAGGAGGGCGGGAACCTGCTCCTCCTCGACGAGCCGACGAACGACCTCGACGTCGAGACGCTGAGCTCGCTCGAGAACGCCCTTCTCGAGTTCCCCGGCTGCGCCGTGGTCATCACCCACGACCGGTGGTTCCTCGACCGCATCGCGACGCACATCCTCGCCTACGAGGGCACGGATGAGCATCCGGATGCGTGGTACTGGTTCGAGGGCAACTTCGACGCGTACGAGGCGAACAAGGTCGAGCGTCTCGGCCCGGACGCCGCCAACCCGCATCGCTCGACGCACCGCAAGCTGACGCGTGACTGAACGTCTTCACGTCCCCATCCACCTGCGGTGGGGAGATCTCGACGCGTTCAACCACGTCAACAACGCGACGATGCTGAAGCTGCTCGAGGAGGCGCGTGTCCGCGTGTTCTGGACGCCCGTGCGGGGTGACGTGGCGCCCCCGACGGCCGTGATCGAAGTGGGTGTGGATGCCGGAGTCCTCACG
>CANSLE010000261.1 GCA_947647645.1 uncultured Microbacterium sp. | reverse complement strand
GCGTACGCCGCCCCGCTGCTGGCGGGCCTGCGCGACGGACGCATCGACGAGGTCCTCGTCGATCGGGCCCTCGCCCGCGTGCTCGCGCAGAAGGAGGAGCTCGGCCTGCTCGACCCCGACGACAGCGCACCGCCGACCGTCATCGACCTCGACTCGCCCGCCCACCGCGCCGTCGCCCGCGAGCTCGCGGAGCGCTCGCTCGTGCTCCTGTCCAACGACGGCGTCCTGCCGCTGGACCGCCCCCGCCGGGTGGCGGTCATCGGACCGAACGGCCACGACGCGTCGGCACTCATGGGCTGCTACTCCTTCGCCAACCACGTGCTGGCCCACCACCCCGGCACGCCCTACGGCTTCGCCATCCCGACTGTCGCCGAGGCGCTGCGCGCCGAGCTGCCGGATGCCGCGATCGTCTCGGTCGCCGGCTGCGACGTGGAGGGCGGGGACCGGTCGGGCTTCCCCGCCGCGGTGGATGCCGCGGCATCCGCCGACGTCGCGATCGTCGTCGTCGGCGACCGGGCCGGACTGTTCGGTCGCGGCACCGTAGGCGAGGGCAACGATGCCGAGAGCCTGGAGCTGCCCGGCGTCCAGCGCGCACTCGTCGAGGAGGTCGTCGCCACGGGCACGCCGGTCGTGCTCGTGGTCGTGACGGGACGGCCCTATGCCCTGGCATGGGCGCTCGACGGGGCGCCGGGTGCGATGCCCGCGGCGGTGGTGCAAGCGTTCTTCCCCGGAGAGGAGGGGGGCACCGCGATCGCTCGGGTGCTGTCCGGGGCCGTCGCTCCGTCGGGCCGACTGCCCGTCTCGCTGCCGCGGTCGGCGGGGGCGCAGCCGTTCTCGTACCTGCACCCGATTCTCGGCGGCGACAGCGAGGTGACCAGCGCGGACAGCACTCCGGTGCGCCCCTTCGGGTTCGGTCTCGGCTACACGACGTTCGCGCGCACCGGGCTGTCCGCGCCCGCGGAGGTCGCGGCCGGCGGCACCATCCCGGTGAGGGTGACCGTCACGAACACCGGGACGCACGCGGGCACGGAGATCGTGCAGCTGTACGCGCACGACGTCCACGCCAGCGTCGTCCGCCCCGTGGCCCAGCTGCTGGGGTACGCACGGGTGACGCTCGAGGCCGCGGCATCCGTCGTCGTGCGCTTCGACGTGCCGACCGCACGACTGGCGTTCACGGGCCGCTCCGGCGAGCGGATCGTCGAGCCCGGCCGCGTCGACCTCTGGGTGGGCGCGTCGGTCGCCGACCGCGAGAGCGCCGCGACGATCACCCTCACCGGGGACGTGCATCGCGTCACCGCCGCGGATGCCCGCACCGTGGCCACACACGTCGAGTAGCGGTCCTTCGCCTCTTCCGCCGCTCGACCAGACGGCCCGCCCCTCCGGGGGCGGGCCGTTCTTCCGCGGGTCAGACGAGGGCGAGCTCGACGGTCGCGAAGGCGTGCGGGGGCAGCTCGAGACGGAGGATGCCGCCGTCGATGGCCGCTTCCAGGGGCACCGGGCGGACGGCGTCGGGATTCTCCGGGGTGTTGTGCGCCGCGGCATCCGTGCCCGTGAGCACGCGCGCACGCGCGAGGGTCGCGGCGCGTCCGCGTAGGTCGATCTCGACCGCGAGCGGTCCGTCCACCCCCACGTGGGTCAGCGACAGGAGCGCGCTGTCGCCGGCGGAGGAAGCCGACAGCGACAGCGCGGGAAGCTCCAGCCCGTCGACCCCGACGGAGGGCGCCGACACGACGTGCGCAGGCACCGACAAGGCGTCGTGATGCCCGACGTTCATCTCGTAGACGTGGTAGGTCGGGGTGAGCACGAGCCCCCCGTCGTCGTCGGTGAGGATCATCGCCTGCAGCACGTTGAGCGTCTGCGCGATGTTCGCCATCCGCAGGCGCGCCGCGTGCCGGTGGAACACGTCGAAGTGGATGCCGGCGACGAGCGCATCGCGCACCGTGTTCTGCTGGAAGAGGAAGCCGGGGTTCGTGCCGGGTTCGACGCTCCACCAGGTGCCCCACTCGTCGCAGACGAGGTCGATCGTCCGCTCGGGGTCGTAGGCGTCCATGACCGCCTCGTGCGCGCGGATGACGCGCTCGATCTCGTAGGCCTTGCCGATCGTGCGCACGTACTCGTCCCGTGAGAACGTGGTCGCCGACTCCTTCTGGATGCCGGTGCCGGCGTGCGTGTAGTAGTGGAACGAGATCGCCTGGAACGGGGAGGGCTGCGGGTCCGGCGCGTTGGACGACGTCGCCGATGCCATGAGCGCGTGCGTCCAGCGCACGTCGTCGTCCGCCGCCCCGGCCGCGATACGGGACAGCCGGTTGCCGTCGTGCTCCCGGCAGAACGTGGCGTACCGGCGGGCGAGCGAGGTGTAGTACTCCGGCGTCATGTGCCCGCCGCATCCCCAGGCCTCGTTCCCGAGTCCCCAGAACGGCACCCGCCAGGGCTCGTCCCGGCCGTTCTCGCGGCGCAGGCGCGCCATCGGGCTGTCGCCGGAGCGGGTGAGGTACTCGACCCACTCGCTCATCTCCTGCACGGTGCCGCTGCCGACGTTGCCGTTGACGTACGGCTCGGCGCCGAGCAGATCGCAGAGGTCCATGAACTCGTGCGTGCCGAAGGAGTTGTCCTCGACGACATCGCCCCAGTTCGTGTTGACCATCGTGGGCCGCTCGTCGCGCGGCCCGATGCCGTCGCGCCAGTGGTATTCGTCGGCGAAGCAGCCGCCCGGCCAACGCAGGTTCGGCACGTGCAGGCGGCGGAGGGCATCGACGACGTCGAGGCGGATGCCGCGCTCGTTCGGGATCGGCGAGTCCTCCCCCACCCAGAATCCGCCGTAGATGCAACGACCGAGGTGCTCCGCGAAGTGCCCGTAGAGGTGGCGGCTGATCTGGGGTCCGGTGACGTCGAGGTCGACGGCGGCGCGGGCGATGGTCATGACGGCTCCCGTTCTGCGGCGGCACAGCCGCCCTGCCATCTTCTCACTAATATGTTTCATATGACAACAAATATGGACCTCGCCGCACTGATCGAAAGCGACGAGGACGTGCGCGCGCTCTTCGCCGGCGACGCGATCCGCTACCGCGCCTCGGCATCCCTGCCCGATCTCACGTGGCACGCGCAGTCGACGTGCGCGCGGATCAACCGCATCTTCTTCGACGATCCGGCCGAGGCCCAGCGTCTGTTCCACGAGCTCGTGCCCGGCGCGGGCGTCGGCATCGACTTCCGCCCGCCGGTGAACCTCGACTACGGCATCGGCCTCACGATCGGCGACCGCACCTTCATCAACAAGGACTTCCTCGTCGTCGGCGGTGGGTACGTGACGATCGGCGCGGACTGCCTCATCGGCCCCCGCTGCAGCATCTACACGCCCAACCACGCCGAGGAGCCGACAGTGCGTCGCGAGGGCTGGGAGCGCGCGTCCGCCGTGACGATCGGCGACAACGTCTGGCTCGGCGGGTCGGTCACCGTCCTGCCGGGGGTGAGGATCGGCAGTGACAGCATCATCGGCGCCGGATCGGTCGTCACCCGCGACATCCCCGCCGGAGTGGTCGCCGTCGGCAACCCGTGCCGTGTGGCCCGTCCGATCCGCGCGGACGCCTGACTCCTGACGCTGCGGCATCCCGCGATCTCGGCGCCGCCGAGGGCGTGCTTCGCGCCACCGATCCCGCGGATGCGGTGCGCGGGCGCGATGTCGCCGACGCGATGCGGAGGGCGGTCAGCGCAGCGACAGCTGGTCGTCGAGGTACTCGGCGAGCGGACGGACCGAGCCGGCGGCGTTCCAGACCAGATGAGGGATGCCGCCGACGACCCGCAGCGGCCCCGAGCGCTCCCCCCGCCGCACCGCGTCCAGGTCGATCGCCGTCGCACCGAGGTGCAGCACCTCCCCGTCCGCGAACCCTCCGCGCGCGGCCGCGGCCG
>CANSLE010000260.1 GCA_947647645.1 uncultured Microbacterium sp. | reverse complement strand
GTACACCTCGATCGCGCGCGCGATGCCGCGCCCGTGCCACCGGTACCCGCCGACGCGGCCGGAGAACAGGCTCGACAGGAACGCACCCGCCGCGATCGACGCCGTGAGGATGCCGGCGGTCACCGGTCCACCGCCGAGGAGCACCGTGCCGAGCGCGGGGAACAGCGCGAGCGGCTGGCCGAAGGTCATCGCGACGATGTCCATCCCGAACTGCAGGCGGATGTTCGGCGCGCGCTTCAGGAACGCGATGCCGTCCTTCAACGACTCCAGACCCGGCCGCACCGTCTCGCCTTCGGGGCGCATCGCCGGCAGCGTCCACAGTCCCAGGAACAGGCTGAGCATCAGCAGCACGTCGATCGAATACGTCCAGGCGTAGCCGGTCGTCGCGACCAGGATGCCCGCGAGCGCGGGGCCGGCCATCACCATGATGCCCACGGTGACGCCCTGCAGCGCCGCGGCGGACGGCAGCAGCTCGCGGGGGAGCAGCCGCGGGACGATGGCGGATCGACTCGCCATGACGATGGAGTTCGCCGCCGCGTTCACGACACTGAGTACGTAGAGGGACCAGACCGCTTCCTGCTGCGTCCAGGCGAGCACGGCCAGCAGCAGCGTCGAGGCGAATGTGACCGCTGCGGCCAGCAGCGCGACGATGCGCCGGTCGAACGCGTCGGCCAGCATGCCGCCGTAGATGCCCGCGAGCACCATGGGCACCAGGCCCGCGACCGCGATCATCGACACGGCGAACGTCGATCCGGTCAGTGCGTACATGTGCAGCATGACGGCCATGATCGTCAGCTGCCCGCCGAGGCCCGACAGGGTCGACCCGACCCACAGGCGGGCGAAGGCCGGGCTCCGCCGAAACGGTGTCAGATCGATCAGATGGCTGCCGCTGCCGCTCACTGGTCGACCTCGACGCGCTTGTGACGCGATCCGTGCCCGCGGAGGATCGTCACGTCGCGCGGGGGCACCCCGAAGTGGGCGGCGAGCGCGCGCACGACGCCCTCGTTCGCGGCGCCGTCCACGGCTCGTTCCCGCACGAACACGGTGAGGCCCTCGGCATCCTCCTCGACGAGGGGGCCCTTGCGGCTGCCGGGTTTGACGCGGACGGAGAATTGCACGCACCGAGCCTATGAGTTTCCGAGAGGTCCCCGGCGCTGGTAGACTCCTGAGGTTGCCGTTCGATCGGCCGCGGAGAAAGAGAGCCCACGCATCAGGCGTCGGGCGCCGCGCAACGAAGAGGAAGGGGATCACCTATGGCACTGGAAGCAGACGTCAAGAAGGCGATCATCGAAGAGTACGCGACGCACCCCGGTGACACCGGATCCCCCGAGGTGCAGGTCGCGATGCTGACGCAGCGCATCAAGGACCTCACCGAGCACCTCAAGGAGCACAAGCACGACCACCACTCGCGTCGTGGCCTGTTCCTGCTCGTCGGTCAGCGTCGTCGCCTGCTGGGTTACCTGCAGGACATCGACATCAACCGTTACCGCTCGCTCATCGAGCGTCTCGGTCTGCGCCGCTAAGCTTCGCGCTCCGCGTTCAATCGCGCAAAACATTCTTGGAGAGCCTCCCCACGGTGTGGGGAGGCTCTCGTCATGTCCGCGGGGTCAGGCGCGGGCGGCGAGCAGGTCGGCGTGCCAGCGTTCGGCGACGTCGGGGTGCGCGCGCAGGCGCGACTTCAGCGCGTTCTCGCCGTAGAGGCCGTGGATCGGGTTCGACGGATCCTGTGTGACGCCGCGCGCCTGGGCGGCGAGCTCGGGGGGCAGCTCGATGAGCGGCAGGCGTGCGTCGAGGGCCGGGTTGAAGAAGAACGGCACCGAGATGCGGTCGTCGGGATGCCGGGGCGAGACGACGCGGTGGTTCGTCGCGATCAGGTAGCCGCCGGTCGCGTACTCCAGCATCTCGCCGATGTTGACGACGAACGCCCCCTCCACCGGAGGTGCGTCCACCCATCGGCCATCGCGCTCGACCTGCAGACCGCCCTTGCCCGGCTCGACCCACAGCAGGGTGAGGACACCCGAGTCCTTGTGGGCGCCGACGCCCTGTGCGGGCTCGGGCGACGACGAGCCGGGGTAGCGCACGATCTTCAGCAGCGTGGAGGGCTCTCCGAAGTGCTCGTCGAAGTACCCCTCCGGCGCGCCGAGCGCGAGCGCCCAGGCGCGCAGGAGCGTGCGGGCGACGCCGGTGAGGTGCGTCTGCCAGGCGATCACGGCCTCGCGCAGCTCGGGCTGCACGGATGGCCAGAGGTTCGGTCCGATCAGGCGAGCGAAGTCCGGCGCGTCCGGGTCGGACACGGCATCGCGTTCCGGACCGATGTCGATCTGCTCGCGCCAGTCGACCTTGCCCTGCGTGCGCTCGCCGCCGATGCGGGTGTACCCGCGGAAGTGCGGACTGGTCACGTTCTCGATCGCGAGCTTGTCGGCTTCCGGCAGCGCGAAGAAATCGCGCGCCGCACGGTGCAGGCGCTGCTCGAGCCCGGCGCTCACGCCCGTTCCGATCAGGTAGAAGAATCCGACGTCGTGCGTCGCCGCGCGCAGCTGCTCGCGGAAGAGGGCGGCCTGCTCGGGGCCGGCGTCGAGCAGGGCGAGATCGAGCACGGGCAGGTTCAGGTCGCTCATGAAGGCGAGGGTAGGCGGATGCCGCGGCATCCGCCGCCTGTGTTGCGTCGTGTGACCGCTCCGCGCGTCGGGAATAACCTGGACATCACTGCGTTTCACCAGATACATTCATTTGCATGTATTGGATGCCGAGGCATCCGGAAGGCGAAGGACACCGTGAACGAGAAGAGCCCGCAGATGCAGTTCGGCATCTTCACCGTCAGCGACATCACGCAGGACCCGACCACGGGCCACACGCCGAGCGAGGCCGAGCGGATCCGTGCGACGGTCGAGATCGCCACGCACGCCGAGGAGGTGGGCCTGGACGTCTTCGCCCTCGGCGAGCACCACAACCCGCCGTTCTGGTCGTCCTCGCCGACGACCACGCTGGCCTACATCGCCGCCCAGACCGAGCGGCTCATCGTCTCCACCTCGACAACGCTCATCACCACGAACGACCCGGTGAAGATCGCCGAGGACTACGCCATGCTGCAGCACCTGTCCGGGGGACGGATGGACCTCATGCTCGGTCGCGGCAACACCGGCCCGGTCTACCCCTGGTTCGGCAAGGACATCCGTCAGGGTCTGCCCCTGTCGATCGAGAACTACGCGCTGCTGCACGCGCTGTGGCGTGAGGACGTCGTCGACTGGGAGGGGAAGTTCCGCACGTCCCTCCAGGGCTTCACCGCGACCCCGCGGCCGCTCGACGGCGTGGCGCCGTTCGTCTGGCACGGCTCGATCCGCACGCCCGAGATCGCCGAGCAGGCCGCCTACTACGGCGACGGCTTCTTCGCGAACAACATCTTCTGGCCCGCCGAGCACTACCAGCGCCTCATCGGCCTGTACCGCCAGCGCTGGGAGCACTACGGTCACGGCGCCCCCGAGACGGCGATCGTCGGCCTCGGCGGTCAGGCCTTCATGGCGAAGAACTCGCAGGATGCCGTGAACCAGTTCCGTCCGTACTTCGACAACGCCCCGGTCTACGGCCACGGGCCCTCGATGGAGGACTTCACCGAGATGACCCCGCTGACGGTCGGCTCGCCCCAGCAGGTCATCGACCGCTACGCCGGGATGCGCGACATCTTCGGCGACTACCAGCGCCAGCTGTTCCTCATGGACCACGCCGGGCTGCCGCTGAAGACCGTGCTCGAGCAGCTCGACTTCCTGGGCGGTGAGGTCGTACCGGCGCTGCGCAAGGAGTTCGCGAAGGACCGGCCGGAGAACGTGCCCGACGCTCCCACACACGCCTCGCTCGTGCGCGCCGCGTACGGCGACGGCCCGGCGCGCCAGGCCACGCCGCGCGCCAAC
>CANSLE010000259.1 GCA_947647645.1 uncultured Microbacterium sp. | reverse complement strand
CACCGGCCTGGGCGCCCTGCGCCGTCGTCCCGAGGCGCGCTGGCGCAAGCAGCCCGCCGACGTCCCCGAGCTCGCCGCGCTCCAGACCGAACTGCTGGATGCCGCGATCGGGGCACTGCGCCCGGGCGGCATCGTCGCCTACGTCACGTGCTCGCCGCACCTGGCCGAGACCGCCGCAGTCGTCGCCGACGCCCTGCGCACCCACGGCGACACCATCGAGGAGATCGACGCGCGTGCCGTCGTCGCGGGGATCTCCGACGCACCGATCGATCTCGCCGCACCCGCGGACGGGTCCGGGCGCGCGCAGCTGTGGCCGCACCGTCACGGCACCGATGCCATGTCCATCTCGCTGCTGCGCAAGCACTGAGCGGCCCAGCGGGCCCGTCGGCGGCGGCTAGGGTGGTGCCGTGACTGGCGACATCCGCATCAACCCCAGCATCCTGGCCGCCGACTTCGTGAACATGCAGTCCGAGCTGGCGCGGATCGGCACCGCCGACTTCGTCCACGTCGACGTGATGGACAACCATTTCGTCCCGAACCTGACGTTCGGGCCGCAGATGGTGGAACGCATCCAGGCCACGAGCCCGGTGCCGCTGGACGTGCATCTCATGATCTCGGATGCCGACCGGTGGGCGCCCGGCTACGCCGAGCTGGGCGCGGCATCCGTCACCTTCCACCTCGAAGCAGCGACCGCCCCCGTCGCACTCGCGCGGCGTCTGCGGTCCATCGGTGCGCGCGCCGGTGTGGCGGTGAAGCCCGCGACACCGATCGAGGGACTCTTCGACGTGCTCGACGAGTTCGACCAGATCCTCGTCATGACCGTCGAGCCCGGCTTCGGCGGACAGTCTTTCATGGCCGACCAGATGCCCAAACTGGCGCACCTGCACGACGAGGCGCGTCGTCGGGGCTCGCAGGTGTGGCTGCAGGTCGACGGCGGCATCTCGGAGTCGACGATCGCCCAGGCCGCCGAGGCCGGCGCGGACACGTTCGTCGCGGGCTCCGCCGTCTTCGGCGCCGGTGATCCCGATCGCGCGATCGCGGCCCTGCGTCGCCTCGCTACCGACCACCACCGTCACTGAACCGACCGCGTGGCCGCCGCACGGCGCTCGCGCACGGCCGGGACCGGTACCCTGTCAGGGTGAAGACGTTCGACGCCCTGTTCGCGGAGCTGACGACGACCGCCGCGACCCGTCCCGAGGGTTCCGGCACGGTCGCGCAGCTCGACCGCGGCGTGCACGCCATCGGGAAGAAGATCGTCGAAGAGGCCGCCGAGGTGTGGATGGCCGCGGAGTACCAGTCCGACGACGAGACCGCCGAGGAGATCTCCCAGCTGCTGTACCACCTCCAGGTGCTCATGCTGGCGAAGGGCCTGACCCTCGACGATGTCTACCGACATCTCTGAGCGCGCTCCCGCCTCTGCTCATCCCGACACCGAAAGCCCTTCACCCATGCTGCGCATCGCCGTGCCGAACAAGGGGTCGCTCGCCGACACCGCCGCCGAGATGCTCGCGGAGGCCGGTTACACCGGTCGCCGCGACCCGAAAGACCTCCATGTCATCGACCCGGTCAACGAGGTCGAGTTCTTCTACCTGCGCCCGAAGGACATCGCGACCTACGTCGGCTCCGGCGCGCTCGACGTCGGCATCACCGGGCGCGACCTGCTCCTCGACGCCCGGATGCCGGGAGCGCGCGAGATCGAGCAGCTCGGCTTCGGCGGCTCGACGTTCCGCTTCGCCGGCCCTCCCGGGCGCTTCACCGACGTGACCGATCTCGAGGGCCTGCGGGTCGCGACGGCCTACCCGGGCCTCGTCGACGGCTTCCTCGACGAGCAGGGCGTCGCCGTGGACCTGGTGCCTCTGGACGGCGCGGTCGAGTCCGCGGTCCAACTCGGCGTCGCGGATGCCGTGGCGGATGTCGTCTCCACGGGCACGACCCTCAAGCAGGCGGGTCTGGAGATCTTCGGTCCCGTGCTCCTCCAGTCCGAGGCCGTGCTCATCGGCGCTCCCACCGAGGCCGAGGGCACCGAGACCCTGCTGCGGCGCCTGCGCGGCGTCATGGTGGCGCGCCGGTACGTGCTCATCGACTACGACCTGCCCGCCGCGCTGGTCGACGACGCCGTGGCGATCGCCCCCGGCATCGAGTCCCCGACGATCTCGCCGCTGCGCGACCCGGAGTGGGTCGCCGTGCGCGTCATGAGCCCACGAAAGACCGTCAACCAGATCATGGACGCCCTCTACGCGATCGGTGCGCGCGCCATCCTCGTCACACCGATCCACAACGCGAGGCTCTGACATGTCGCTCGCACGACGGGTGATCCCCTGTCTCGATGTGGCCGCGGGCCGGGTCGTGAAGGGCGTGAACTTCGAGAATCTGCGCGACATGGGAGACCCCGTCCAGCTGGCCGCCCTGTACTTCGCCCAGGGCGCCGACGAGCTCACCTTCCTCGACGTCACGGCGACGGTCGATGACCGTGCGACGACCTACGACGTCGTGCGCCGCACGGCCGAGGAGGTCTTCATCCCGCTGACCGTGGGCGGCGGCGTGCGCAGCGTCGACGACGTGGCGCGCCTGCTCGCCGTCGGCGCTGACAAGGTCGGCGTGAACTCCGCGGCCATCGCGCGTCCCGATCTGGTCGGAGAGATCGCCGACCGCTTCGGCGCCCAGGTCCTCGTGCTGTCACTCGACGTCAAGCGCGCGCCCGGCACCCGCTCGGGCTTCGTCATCACGACCCACGGTGGGCGCACGGCGACGAGCCTCGACGCCCTCGACTGGGCCCGGGAGGCGATCGACCGCGGTGCAGGCGAGCTGCTCGTCAACTCGATCGACGCCGACGGCACCAAGGACGGCTTCGATCTCGAGCTCGTCGGTCTGATGCGCGAGCTGTCCTCCGTCCCCGTGATCGCCTCCGGCGGCGCCGGCAGCGTCGACCACTTCGCCCCGGCCGTGCACGCGGGCGCCGACGCGGTGCTCGCGGCCTCCGTCTTCCACTCCGGCCAGCTGACGATCGGCGACGTCAAGGACGCGCTCAGCGCGGACGGCATCGAGGTGCGCCGATGACCACCGTCGAGGACCCGCGGATCGGACGCGTCGTGTTCAACGGCGACGGCCTGGTGCCGGCGATCATCCAGCAGCACGACACCGGTGAGGTGCTCATGCTCGGATGGATGGATGCCGAGGCCCTCCGACGCACGCTCACCGAAGGGCGCGTGACGTTCTGGTCGCGCTCCCGCCAGGAGTACTGGCGCAAGGGAGACACCTCCGGGCACGCGCAGTACGTCCGGGGCGCGCGCCTGGACTGCGACGGCGACACCCTGCTGATCGCCGTCGAGCAGATCGGCGCAGCGTGCCACACCGGCGACCACACCTGCTTCGATGCCGACGACCTCTCCCCGGTCACCGCCGCGGCGCCCGCGGGGCACTCCTCGTGACGGCGCGCGCGCGCAGCTACGCCGTCCTGGCCATCATCGCCGGGGGAGCGCTCGCGATCATCTCCTCGACGCAGACCTGGCTCGATGTGACGCTGGATGCCGGGGCCACGGCATCCGTCACGGTGGCGGGCGCGAAGGCGTTCACGCTGCTCGCGCCGCTGAGCCTCGCGGCGTTGGCCCTCGGCCTTGCACTCACCGTCGTCGGGCGGACATTGCGCTATGTGTTCGGCGCGGTCGCGGTCGCGATCGGCGCGACGCTCCTCATCGGTGCGGGCCGCATCGCCCTCGAGCATCCGCTGGATGCCGTCGCCGCCGCCGTGACGAGCGCGACAGGCCTGTCGGGCACCGACGCGATCACCGGCCTCGTGATGGCGATCGCGGGGACCGCGTGGCCGTGGCTCACCGTCGTCGCGGGTGTGCTGATGGCGCTCGGCGGCGCGGTGACACTGGTCACCTCACACCGCTGGCGTCGCAGCGGTCGCCGTTACCGCACCGGAGCGGTCCCG
>CANSLE010000258.1 GCA_947647645.1 uncultured Microbacterium sp. | reverse complement strand
GGTGAAGGTCAACCGCGCGGAGGCGGCCGAACTGCTCGGCGCAGACGTCCCGGCGGAGGAGGCGGCACGCGCCCTCGCCGTCCGCTGGGCATGCGACGCTGTGGTGACCGACGGCGTGCGCCCCGGCGCGGCGGTATTCGGAGGAAAAGCTCACCGACTCGTCGCGCCCACGCTGACCGGCCGCTATCCGGCCGGCAGCGGCGACGCATTCCTGGGCGGCCTCGTGGCGGCACTCGCCGCCCACAAGACCGTCGATGCCGCCCTGCACGTCGCCACGGCGGCCGCCGAGGCGAATGCGGCCGTCCCCGGGCAAGGCCGCCTTGTGCACCCCACGGGCACGGGCGGCGATGACGACCTGGTTCGAGGGCGCCGTTGCCCCGTCGCCGGCTAGTCGAGCACAAGGTTCGCCCGTGCGAGCAGCACGTCCACGATTTCGATCAACTCTTCGCGTACGTTGTCCGGGAACTCGTCCGGCAGCCTGCGGCGGCGGGACGGCTTTCCGGCGAGCACATCGACTGCCAGGTTCCAACGGAGCGTGATCGCCGCATTCGCACTTCGGCTGATCTCGAATGTGCGTAAAAATGATCGCTGATAATAATTATTATGTCGCATTAGTTTATTAGTTGACTATTAAAATCATGGTGCGATAGCGGAGAAAGTGCGCTACTGTCATCCGCATGACAGACCGCACAGAAGTCGACGTGGTGCGAATCAAGCTCGGCCCCGACAAGCCGGCCCCGCAACCAGACGCCCTCGGACGAAGCCGCATCGGTTACGCTCCGAACCTCACCACGCTCGAACTCTGGGAGCGCGGCCGCGGCGTGTGGCGCGCGCGCCTGGAGAAGGTCGCAGACGCGCAGTTGCTGCTCATTGCATCCGGCGGGATCGTGGTGATGGCCGGTGGAATCACGGGAGTCACCTTCCACGACGGCCGCGTCGCCATCAGCGGTTTTCCCGACCCGACGCATCCTCTGATCGGTCAGCGGGATCCGCTGGACAACAGCTCCGCCAACCCCGTCGCCTACGGCACGCTCGAAACCGCACCCGCGCGGAACGTCACGCAGCGCCCCCTCACTGACGTCCTCGACGACGCCGTCCGGGTGCTAACCGAGGCGGCCCGCCACCGCCGCCCGCGCCTTCACCAGACGCCGGCGGGCAGGCTGGAACCTCACCCGACAGCTACCGACCCCGCAGATTGGGCCGAGTTCGTCAGCCTCGCCCTGGCAGGCGCCGCAGCGAACCTCGGCGGCATCGAACGCGCGCTGGCGGGCCGCCCAGGATCCTGGGAAGCCGCGAAAGTCGAGGACCTCCTGTACTCCACCATCGGGACCGAGGCATCCGATCTGTGGCGGTACCGCACCGAGCCGGTGCGAGTGATTCTCGACGTCGACCAGATCCTCTCCACCCGAACCGACGCCTGGTCCCAGTACGACGACGCGGAGCAGACGATCGACGCCCTCCTGGAGCAGGCGGAGAAAGCCGACCCAGGCCCCGACCAGGCTGCTTACGGCTGGGTGTACGAGGTGACCGGACCCGACCAGCTCACCCCGGTCGACGCGGCAGCACCGCCGTGGTCCTGGGAGACCTGGCGCTCATACCAATCCGCGGAATGGGCCGAGTGGACGGAGCGGATCGAACACGACGTCAAGACCGGTGACACCTCCTGGCACTCCCTCTTCATCCCCTCCTCCCCCGAAGCTGGAGCCGAGTACAACCGCCTCGCCGATGAACGTGAAGCGCGGCTGGATCGCATCCGCCAGCAGCTCGAACAGCTAGACGCTCAAAGGCAGCGCGAATGGAGCACCTACGGCGCAGCCTTGGCCCGCGCGATCGAGGACGCCGCGCAGACCGTTCCCGACCTGCGAGTCCCCGTCCAAGTCGCATTCGGCACGAATCCCGGCTCACCCACCCAGGACGATGACGAGAGCGACCCGCTGGCCCAGCAGTTGCTCAATGCGGCTATCGCAGCAACGCCCTCACCGGCCGACCTTCCTGGCACCCCGCTCGAACGACTCAACAGGGAGGGCCGGTAGATGCTCGACACCACGACGCCTGCAGCAGCCGTGCTCGTCCGGGACCGCGCCGGCCGCCGACAGGTGAACCGAACCACGGTCGAGGCCTACCTGCGAGCGGCCCAGAAGCACCGCGACAAGAACGCGCGCAAGACGAAATCACCGGCCCGAAGAGTCTCGAGGTGGGACCGCGCGCTGATCCTCCCGTACATCGTCATATCGACCTGGATGGCAAGCAGGATGGGAACGGTCTACCTCCTGCGATCTGGCAAGGCTACCGTGCGGCTGAATCCCGGACTCCAGATCGGGGCGATCGTCAGGACGATGGTCTTACCCCTCATGGCGCCGGGGGCCGCGATCCTCGTGGTGTTCTGCTTTGCACCAGTGATGCTCGTCGCGTTCGCCTTCCTGGCGTACCTGGCTGTACTGGCACTGCTGCTCATCGGGCAGGTGCTTTCTACCGTGGCTTATCGGACGTGGATGCGACCGCTGCGCCCGAAGAAGGCCTGGGCAAGCTTCCAGGGCGAGCGACCGACATGGATCGTCAGCGACCTCGCAAGCGTGCACGAAGGCTCGCCTATCGATCTCGTCGCGGAGATCATCGCCACCATCAACGGTGTGGTCCCCCACGGTGCCAAGGTCGGCGCGAAAGCACGAGACAAGGGATACTTCCGCGCTTACTCGCGCTACCTCACCCCCGTCGGCAAGAACAATCTCGCGCTGACAGGGACCGTGCCCCTCCAACCGCGCACCGCAGCGGAGCCGCTGATAACCCATCCCCCCGTATCATCCACATCGTCAGAGTTGGAGCGCAGAAAGTGACGAACGTCATGTCGCGTGAGGATCGCGCAACCGGTCGAATCGGCCGAACCTATCGACACGAGCGCACCCAGCTGCCACCCGTGACCGGCTACGAGCAAGGATCGCTGTTCAGCGACGACCTAGGCCAGCTGTGGGTCTCCTCCCCCGGTCCTCGGTGGATCAAGGCGAACATCGTGACCATAGACGAATATCGGCGCCTCCACCGACGCTCGCGATGGCTTCTCGCCGGGCTCGCCCTGCTTCTTCCGACGCTGGTCACCGCGCTGATCTTGTCGACGATCTGGCATGCGGTGGCGTGGTCGGGGGTGCTCATCGTCCCCGCTTTCGTGCTGGTCTTGGTCAACCTGCCGCGGACGAACAAGCAGCTCCTTGGGTGCATCGTGCAGCCAGATTTCGATGCGGACTTCCTCTGATGGATGCAAGGATCTGGCGTCCGGGGCAGGCTCGCCCGCCAGCCACAGTCATGCACTCCCGCGAGGTGTGCGAACGATCGAATTACAAGAACCGCCGGCGGCGCTGGAACTGGGGGCTTTTGCCCAGGCCAGGTGCTGTTAATCGCGGCCAGGTGTTGTTAATCTCGGCGATGTCCACGCATCACGAGGAGGCACCGCATGGCAGGCAGACGCCGCAAGGCTTCACCCCCGGAAACGCAGCTCGAGTTCGACCTGTGGGGGCTGGGAGATCAGGCGGCGGACGCCCGCATCGACGAGGCGCGCACAGCCGAGCCATCCCCGGCCGAGAAGGCCCTCTCGTCGGGACAGCTCAGCTTCGAAGACTTCTGGAACACGCAAGGAGAGACGCATGAACCTGTACGGCAGGCAGGCGATGGAGAGGTGGGCGAGACTCGCCCCGGCGTCGCTGGCGACGATGGATCGACCGCAGGAGTTCTTCGAGGACCTCGGGGAGGAGATCGGGGTGCGCGTGGCGCAGCTGATCCCCGACCTGGCGGGGCCGGACAGCCCGAGCGAGTCGGTGCTGGAGAAGACGGGCCGATTGAACGCGGCGAAGGCGCAGGCCGAGGAGATCGCGTTCTCGGAGCTGGTGACGCCCAGCCCGGAGCCGACGAGCGAGGACGCGTATCAGGAGTGGCGGGCGACCAACGGCCTGTCTCTGGACTGGCTCGCCGACTGGGCG
>CANSLE010000257.1 GCA_947647645.1 uncultured Microbacterium sp. | reverse complement strand
AGGGATGCGGCGCGGACGCGGCCGAGACGAGAGGGGGTGACGGGACTGCGGCGAGGAAGTCATCACCTCCACTCTACGAGCGGACCCGGGCCCGGGCGGCGCCCGCCCGGGAGGTTCAGCGCAGAGTCTGAGGAGGAGCCGCATCGACCCGGCATGACCGGATGGCACCGCGCATCAGCCCGGGAGTGAGATCCACCCGCGGAACGCACCCGCTGCGCCGTCGTCGATCATGCGCCACCTCCGCACCCACTCGTCTCGGTGTGCGGCCGGCGCCCACTCGGGTGCGCGCAGCTCCGGCGGCAGCAGAGGATCGTCACGCATCGCGCGTTCGAGCGCGTCGGCCAGGCGCAGGTGCCGCACGATGGCGGGGACGTCGGCGGTCTCCTCATCGATGCGCAGCGCGTCGGCCAGAGCACCGTAGGCGGCGATCGTCGGCGCGCTCGGCCAGACCGTCTCCGCGATGAGGCGCGGATCCCTCTGGCCGTGCAGGTCGAGATCGTCGGTCGTCGCGGTCGATACGTACGGGTGTGTTCCCTCGGGGAGGACCGCACGAAGGTCGTGGGGGGTGAGGTAGAGCGAGGTCGAGATCGCGACCGCTCCCAGCGCGGTGAGTCGCCGACGGAGCATGTCTCGCAGATCGCGTCGGCCTTCGGGGGTGGACAGGGCGATGAGACGCCAGCGCCCGTCCCATGCCGCTTCCCCGGCATCCTGTGCGAACGCCAGGGACACGCTCTGCCGGTCGACAGCGAGACGGGCCGCGCCGCGGGGGGTGAGCTCCAGGGATGCCGCGCGCCCACGCCCGCGCTGCACCAGGTCTCCGGCGGAGATCATCCGGCGCAATGCGAGTCGAACGGGCTGGTCGGAGAGGCCGGCCAGGTTGGCCGCGCGATAGACCTCGGCGGCGACGACACCTCCCTCGGTGGGCAGAAGCGCCTCGATCACCGTCCTCGGTGCCAGCGACAGAGCCATCACCCGACCTCCTTCTGCATGACGGTGTACCCGTCGAATCCGTAGACGACGCTGAGGATGCCGAGACGTCCGGCATCGACCGGTCGATAGCCGCGCGACGCGTAGAGCCGTCGCGCCCGTGGGTTGGTGTCGACGACGGTCAACTGTACGGCCCCCACGCCTCGCCGGTCGGCTTCGCGCTCCGCCGCGTCGAGCAGCAGTGAGCCGATCCCGAGACCGCGCACCCGCTCGTCGACGCACACGCCGTCCAGTACCAGCGCGTCCGTTGCGGAGGATCGCTCGAGCAGCGCGAGACACGCCGTCGCCCGCACGGCGCCCGGCAACGAGAGGGTGGCGCGCAGCCCCCGCCAGGTGAGATCGACCGCACCGGCACCGTCGGCGTGGAATCCGCAGAGTCCGACGACGTCCGTCCCACAGCGCGCGACGAGGACGTTCTCCGGCCGGAGCGCCCGGCGCACGATGTCCAGACCGGTGTGGTCGGCGGCGAAGGCCGCACGCAGCTTGCCACGGAAGGCCGCCCAGTACAGCGCGCCCAACACGCTCCGCTCGTCCTCCGCGAAGCCGCGATCCACACGCAGGGCATCCATATCCATATATCTATCGCATAGACTACGGTCGTGCCGAAAACGATACTTCGCCGCCTCCGACCGCTTCTCCCGACTCTCGCCGTCTTCGCCGGCGTCGCGTTGATCGCGGTCGTCGTGGCGATCGCAGGCAACACCTTTCGCTACGCACAGCAGTCTGTCGAGATCGCGGGCCCCAGCGGCCGGCTGGTCGGTGTCGTCACCCTTCCGACGGAGGGCAACCCGCGCGGCGTGGTCGTGATGGTTCACGGCGACGGCGCCGTGAACGCCACACGCGACGGCCTGTACGCACCGTGGTTCGAAGCCGCGGCCGACGCGGGATTCGCGACGGTGTCGTGGAGCAAGCCCGGCGTCGGCGGATCGGCCGGGAACTGGCTCGGGCAGAGCATGGACGACCGTGGCCGCGAAGTGGAGGCGGTGCTGGACTGGGTGCGCACCCGGGACGATCTCCGAGCGAAGCCGGTCGTGCTGTGGGGCGCCAGCCAAGCCGGGTGGGTGCTGCCGGCGGTCGCCGGCACACGCACCGACGTGAACGCGGTCGTCGCCGTCGGCACGGCGGTCGACTGGCTCCGCCAGGGCCGTTACAACCTCCTGGCGGACCTCGACCATGACGACGCCACCGCGCAGCAGCGCCGCGAGGCCATCGAGGCATCGGATCGAACGCGCGCCCTGCTGGAGCGCGGCGCCTCCTACGAGGACTACCTCGCCGTCACACCGGGCGATGATGCGATGTCGATCGATCGGTGGGGGTTCGTGCAGCGCAACCTCCACAGCGACGCGACCGCGAGTCTGGCCGCACTGGGTGGCCGCGGCATCCCCGTTCACCTGATGATCGGACGCCATGACCGCAACGTGGACGTCGACGAGACCGAGCGGGTCTATCGCGACGCCCTCGGACCGGCGTTGACCGTGTCGCGCTTCGACGGGGCGCACTCGCTCGCCCGCCCCGTGATGGAGGACTCCGAGGCGCTCGGCCTCGTCACCGGCGTCATGTGGCCGCGCGCGCTGCTGGCTCCCGGCGTGCTCGAGGACTATCGGTCATTTCTGGCGTCGCGCGTCGCCGGCACACCTGTGCCCTGAGCCGAATCGCGCAGCGCCGCAATCAGCTCTTTCGCGTAACGGGCGCCCTGCGCGGTTGTGCTCCAGGCGATGCCGAGGGCCCGGACACGGCGCGGCCGCAACGGCAGATACACCACGCCCGGGTCGTCGCGACCGGGGGTGCGCGGCAGGATCGAGACGCCGAGCCCGCCGGCGACGAGGCTGCGCATGGTGTCGATCTCGCTGCTTTCGAACGTGACGTTCACGGCGACGTCGGCCTCGTCGAGGATGTCGGTGACGGCGGTGCGAAGCTCGGCGATGCGCGAGAAGCCGATGAAGTCCCGTCCGGCCAGTTCGCGCACGTTCACCGCCCCGGTCGCCGCCGCGAGCGGGTGGCCCGTCGGCACGGCGATGCACAGCGGTTCTTCGGCGAGCGGCAGCCAGCCGATGTCCTCGGAGGTCGTGGAGGTCGCCAGCGGCGCCGTGCTCAGGGCGACGTCGATCGCGTCGAGGGCGAGCCAGCCGTACAGATCGCGGGCGAAGCCCTGCCGCAGCGAGACGCGCACGTCCGGGCGCAGCGCCCGGAACCGCTGGATGACGTCCGGGACCATCCAGCGCGCGACCGAGTGCAGGAATCCCACGCGCAGCAGGCGCCCCTCGTCGGCGATGAGTTCCGCATGCCGGCGGGCGGACTCGACCGCGTCGAGCACCCCCGCCGCGTCCGCGCGGAACGCCAGCCCGTTCGCGTTCAGCTCCAGGCGCTTGCCGTGGCGCGCGAACAGCGACATCCCCACCTCGGACTCGAGCCGGGCCAGCGCACGCGAGACGTTGGACTGGTTGATCCGCAGCTCAGCCGCGGTGTCCCGGGTGTTCTGCGTCTCGGCGAGGGAGAGGAAGATGCGCAGCGTCTGCTCGTCCATGCACCGATTATGCGCTGTGCGCATCACGCGCGGCATCCGTTTCATTTCCAGCACATGCCGCGCGGGGCGACGATGGTGCGCATGGCTGCCACCGTGCTCGATCGCACTCCCACCGGGTCGATCGCCCGCCTCGCCGCAGGCACACCGTCGTACCGCCGCGTCGTGGGACTCCTCGCGGCGGGCGGACTCGCGAACTTCGCGATCATCTACTTCCCCCAACCCCTGCTGCCGGCGATCGCGTCGTCGTTCGGCGTGGATGCCGGGGCCAGCGGACTCGCGATCTCCGCTACCACGGCGGCGATGCTGCTGGGCCTGCTCCTGTCGGGCCCCCTCTCCGACCGCGTCGGCCGGGTCACCGCGATGAGCGGATCGCTCGTGCTCGCCGGCATCCTGTCGATCGCGTGCGCGTCCGCACCCACGTGGGCGGCCTTCCTGGGGCTGCGCGCCGCCGGCGGTCTGGCCCTCGCCGTGCTGCCCGCCGTCGCGCTCGCGTACCTGCGGG
>CANSLE010000256.1 GCA_947647645.1 uncultured Microbacterium sp. | reverse complement strand
TGACACGCGCGCACTACCGACGAACGGGCCACGCCGGCACGGTCGGCAAGCTGCTGCGCGGTGAGCTCCACGACGGCATCGGGCTCGGCGACGATGAGATCGGCGACCCTCCGCTCGGTCGGCTGCAGCGTGTTGCGCATCGCAGCGATGCGCACCGTCGTCGGCGCGTCAACGGGCACGCGGACCCTCCATGATTCGCCGGCGGAGCGCCCCGCTCGCCGCGTCGATCGCCATCGTGACGACGATCACCACGATGAGCAGCATCCCCACGGTGGACCACTCCCGGTACTGGGTGTAGGACGTCAGCATATCGCCGATGCCGCCGACGCCGATGAGGCCCAGAACAGCAGAGGAGCGCACGTTGATCTCGAAACGGTAGAGCCAGAACGACAGGAACACCGGCTGGGCCTGGGGCCAGACGCCCCACCGCAAGACCTGCGCCGTGGAGCCTCCGGCCGCGCGGGCCGCCTCGATGGGACCGGGTGGGACGGCCTCGACCGCCTCGTAGCCCCACTTGCCGAGGGTGCCGATGCCGTTGACGGCGAGCGCGAGCGCGCCCGTCAGCGGCGTGAGGCCGGTGACCGAGAGGATGATGATCGCGATGATGAGCTCCGGCACGGCGCGGATCACCGAGAACACGAGCCGCAGGACGGCGCGCAGCCACAGCGGCCCGAACCCGCGGGCGGCGACGAGACTCAGCGGTGTCGCCAGCAGGATGCCGAGGACGGTGCCCACCCACGCCATCTCGATGCTCCGCCAGGTCTGCCAGAGCGCCTCGGGCAGCTTCGACCACTCCGGCGCGGAGAACATGAGCCAGAGGTAGCGGACGATGTCGGCGGGCAGGTCCGCGAGCCGGCCCCACGAGATCTGCACCGACCAGAAGGCGGCCACGACGATGACGATGACGATGATCGTCGCGATCGCGCGCCACGGCGAGCGACGGCGGGGCGGGACCTGCAGGGCGCGCGCGGTGTGCACGGTGTGCGGAGCAAGGGCGGTCATACGAGCCTCCGTCGGATCGCGTCGCTCGCGAGGTCGATCGCGACGACGACGACGAGCACCTCGAGGATGATGAGCGAGAGCTGGTCGTAGCGGTAGAACGTGCGGACGGCGTCGATCAGCAGACCGATGCCGCCGGCGCCGACGAGACCGAGCACGGTCGAGGCGCGCACGTTCAGCTCGAACACGTAGAGCGTCTGCGACACGAAGGCGGGCCAGGCGTCGGGCAGCGCGATGGCGCGGTTGACCTGCGCCTGGGTGCCGCCGGCGGCACGACCGGCCTCGATGGCCCCGGCATCCGACGCGTCGATGGACTCCGAGACGAGCTTCACGATGATGCCGATGTTGAAGATCGCGAGCGCGATGATGCCCGGCAGCGCACCGACGCCGACCATCGCCACCAGGACGGCGGCGTAGACGAGTTCGGGAACCGCTCGGATCACGTTCAGCACCGCACGCACCGCGCCGCGGAACACGGGGTGCGGGTTCGTGGGCCGCGCCGCCCAGAACGACAGCGGTAGCGAGACGGCGGCGCCGACGACCGTGCCCAGCACCGCCATCTGCAGCGTCTCGACCATCGGGGCGACCGTCCTCGGGAAGAACGACCAGTCGGGAGTGAGGAGTTCGACGATCTTGGTGGCACCGTTTCGCCAGTTCGCGGCGATCGGGGCGATGTCGAGCCCCACCCCGATCCCGGGAAGGCAGGTGATCACGGTGATCGCGGCCACGACCGCGACCGCGACCCAGGTCCCCGCACGGCGCCGCGGGCGCGCCGGGACGGCCGGCGCGACGCTCACCGCTCCAGCCGATCGTCGCCGGTGAGCGAGCGGCCGTAGATGTGCTCGAAGTCGGCATCCGTCGCACGCGCGGCCGGCCCGTCGAAGACGATCTCGCCGGCGCGCATGCCGATGATGCGGGCGCCGTACTGGCGCGCCAGGTCGAGCAGGTGGATGTTGACCAGCACGGTGATGCCGAGGTCGGCGTTGATGCGCCGGAGGTCGCCCATGACACCGTGGGCCGTGGGCGGGTCGAGGCTCGCGACCGGCTCGTCGGCGAGAACGATGCGCGGCTGCTGGGCGAGGGCGCGGGCGATCGCGACGCGCTGCTGCTGACCGCCCGACAGCGCGGAGGCGCGCTCCCAGACCTTCGACAGGATGCCGACGCGATCGAGGGCCTCGAACGCGATCCGCCTGTCGCCGTCGCGGTAGGCGCCCACGAGGGTGCGCCAGCGCGGCGTGTGGGTGAGGCGTCCGACGAGCACGTTGTTGAGCACCGTCGTGCGTCCGGCGAGGTTGAAGCCCTGGAAGACCATGCCGATCTGTCCGCGGAGCCGCCGCAGGCGTCCACCGCGGGCGGTGTCGACCCGCTCGCCGCCCACGGTGACCGTGCCCTCGGTGACGGGGACGAGACCGTTGATGGTCCGGATGAGGGTCGACTTGCCCGACCCGGAGAGACCGACGATGCAGACCATCTCGCCGGGGGCGATCTCGAGGTCGACGCCGCGCAGGCCGAGGGTGCCGTTCGGGTAGCGGACCGTCACGCCGTCGAGGCGGATGCCCCAGGGCGTCGAGGCCGCAGCCTCGACGCCCGGGGTGTGGATCAGATCCGTCACTGCAGTCCCAGCTGCTGGGCCGCACGCGCGACGACGTCGAGCGAGGAGGGGTTGGCGGGGGCGAGCTTGGTGATGGAGTAGATGCTCTTCAGCACCTTCGAGCCCGCGTCGGTGTTCGAGTACGATGCGAGCGCCTGGGTGATCTTGTCCTGCAGCGCCGGCGACAGCTTCGACGAGACGGCGACGCCGTCGTTGGGGATCGGGGCGCTCAGCGCGAAGACGACGACCTTCTGGCCCACATCGGGCGTGTCCTTCTTCACGATGGTGCGCGCGTCCCAGAAGCTGAAGCCGACCTCGGCGTCGCCCTTGTAGACGGCCATGACCGAGGCGTCGTTGGCGGTGACGGGGATCTTCTGGAACCCGCTGTCGATGTCGACGCCCGCCTCCTTCAACGCGAGCATCGGGTAGATGTAGCCGGCGGGCGAGCCGGGGCCGAGCACGGCGACCTTGGCACCGGCGACATTGGTGATCGCGTCCAGGCCGCTGGGGGTGGTGAGCTTGTCGGTGCCGTTGCAGTACAGCATCCCGTCCTTGTCGACGGGGGTGTCGGAGCAGTACTTGCCGGGGTTGTTCGTCATGAACTGGGCCGGGTAGGTGATCGCGCCGTTGCGCTCGGTCTGCAGGACGACCTTCGCGCCGTAGCGGTCGCTCGCCTGCCACAGCTGCAGCGACGGGAGGAAGCCGATCTGTGCCTGGTCGGCGCCCATCGCCTCGACCGCGGCCTGGTAGTCCTTCGAGACGACGCCGGTGACGGGGATGCCGAGCGTTGAGCTCAGCATGTCGGTGAGGGGCTTGGCGGTGTCGACGAGACCGGCCTGGTCCTGCGAGGGGACGAGGGCGAGCACGAGCGAGCTGGGGTCGGCGGCCGGAGCGGCCGAGCCGGAGGCGTCGGAGCTGCCGGAGCTGCCGGAGCAGCCGGCGAGCGCGACGGTGGCGACGAGCGCCGTGACGGCGGTCGCGGCGAGGCGGAAGCGGGTGATGCGCATGGGATTCCTTCGGTGTCGGGTGATGCCGGTGGTGAGGTGGAGTGAGGTGGGATCAGCGGGCGCGCGCACGGGCGTGCACCCAGTCGGTGAGGGCGGGGAGGATTTCGGGAAGCGTGCGGGCCTGGAAGTCGGGGGTCGCCGCCGGGTCGGGGTAGCCGCCGACCAGCGCCGTAGCGTGGCCGCGTTCGTGGGCGGGGGCGAGATCGTTGCGCCAGATGTCGCCGACGGCGAGCACCTCGGCATCCGCATCGAGCCCGTCGAGCAGGGCGGCGAGGCCGTCCGGCTTACCGGCGTCGACGACGACACGATCGAAGGCGCCGGTGAGGCCGAGGGCCGCCAGCGCCTCCGGGATGCGAACGCCCGGGGCGTTGGTGACGAGGATGCGCTCCGCGTCGACCGCCGCGAGGAAGGCGGCGAGGCCCGCCGGCGCGACGATCGGCGCCTCGTCCGAC
>CANSLE010000255.1 GCA_947647645.1 uncultured Microbacterium sp. | reverse complement strand
GCCCCCGCCGGCGTCGACGCCGACCACGTCAACGCGCCCATGATCATCGCCGCCTGCGCCGCTCTCGCGGTGGCCGGCGCCGCCGACAACGTGAGCGCCATCTACCGGTCGACCATGCTGCAGGCCGCCGTCCCGGACGCGGTGCGCGGACGCCTGCAGGGCATCTTCATCGTGGTGGTCGCCGGCGGGCCGCGCATCGGCGCCCTGTACGCCGGCACGCTCGCGACGATCACCGCCCTGTGGTTCCCGCCGCTGATCGGCGGCATCCTGATCATCGCGATCGTGGCCACCCTCCTGCGTCTGCACCCTCGCTTCCGCGCCTACGACGCCGAGAACCCTGTCCCCTGACACGCGCGGTGCCGCCCGCAGCGGCAGCGCATTCCTGCCAGGCTCCGGCGGGTTTCGGACGCGGCGATGCCGGCCCGTCGTCCGTGCCGGATGCCGCCGCTAGAGTCGGCCCGTGACCGCCTCCTCTCCCGCCTCCTCCGCCCCCGCCGAGCGCGGTCGCTCGCCGCGTCGTGCCCCGACATCGGCGGTCATCGCCGTGCAGTTCGTGCTCGTGGGCGTGATCTGGGGGTCGAGCTTCCTCTTCATGAAGGTCGCCCTCGGCGGCATCTCCCCCGCGCAGGTCGCCTGGGGACGCCTCGTCCTGGGTGCGCTCACGCTGGGCCTGTTCGTGCTCGCCCGACGGGAACGTCTACCCGCCTTCCAGGGCGACGGCGCCCGCGTGTGGGGGCACATGACTGTGATCGCGGTGAGCTTCTGCGTCGTGCCGTTCCTGCTGTTCTCGTGGGCGGAGCAGCACGTCTCGTCCGGCCTCGGCAGCATCTACAACGCGACCACGCCGATCATGACGGCGGTCATGGCGGGGGCCGTCTTCCGGGTCGAACGGCTCAAGCCGGTGCAGATCGCGGGCATCGCGGTCGGCATCGGCGGCGTGCTCGTGATCATCGCCCCGTGGAGCGGACTCGACCTGTCGCAGAGCCTGCTCGCCCAGCTGGCACTGCTCGGCGCCACCGCGTGCTACGGCTTCAGCCTCGCCTACATGCGCCGCTTCCTCGCGGACTCGGGGATGAGCCCCCTCACGTTCTCGTTCGTCAATATCGGCATCGCGGCCGTCATCATGACCGCCCTCGCGCCCGCGATCGCGACGACTCCCGTGCGACTGGACCCGTGGATCGTGGGGAGCATGGTGCTGCTCGGGTGCCTCGGCACCGGAGTGGCGTACATCTGGAACCAGAACACGCTGCGCGCCTGGGGCCCGACCGCGGCGTCGACCGTGACGTACATCACACCGGTCGTCGGCGTCGCCCTGGGCGTCCTCGTGCTCGGCGAGCGGCTGGGGTGGAACGAACCGGTGGGAGCGGTGATCGTCTTCCTCGGCATCCTGCTCGCGCAGAACCGCCTCCGGATGCCGCGACGGCGGCCGCCCCGGGATGCCGGGGACGACCGCCGTCGCGAAGAAAGGCTCAGGCCTGGAGCGAGCCCTGCAGGTCGAGCGTGATGGTGACGTCCTTGCCGACGAGGACGCCGCCGGTCTCCAGCGCGGCGTTCCAGGTGAGGCCGAAGTCCTCGCGGTTGATGACGCCGCTCGCGGTCGCGCCCGCCTTGTAGTTGCCGTACGGGTCGGTTCCGAATCCGCCGAACTCGAGCGTGAACGTGACGGGCTTGGTGACGCCGTGCATCGTGAGGTCGCCGTCGACGAGGAAGTCGCCGCGGTCGAGGCGGACACCGGTCGAGACGAAGTCGATGGTCGGGAACTGGGCGACGTCGAAGAAGTCGGCACTGCGGAGGTGGTTGTCGCGGTTGTCGTCGTTGGTGTTGATCGACGCGACATCGACCGTCGCGGTGACCTTCGCCTCGAGGGGGTTGGCGGGCGCCTCGATCGTCGCGTTCTTCAGACCGAACGTGCCGCGCACCTTCGAGATCATCATGTGGCGGAGGCTGAAGGTGACCTCGCTGTGGGCGGGGTCGAGCACCCAGGTTCCGGCCTTGTAGCCGGGGATCTCGGGCGTGGTGCTGGTCTCGTCGGTCATGTCAGTCGTCCTTCGTCCAGGGAACAGGTCTGTTCCTCGTCAA
This sequence comes from uncultured Microbacterium sp., assembly GCA_947647645.1. GTDB lineage: Bacteria > Actinomycetota > Actinomycetes > Actinomycetales > Microbacteriaceae > Microbacterium. Next base: position 2,008 of record CANSLE010000255.1, on the reverse strand, counting down.
CAGGTCGTTCGAGTGTGTATTCCCACACATGGAAAAAATCTGGGGAAACGTACGGGGGTACGTCCCGATCAGCCGACCTTCAGCAGGTCGATGATGAAGATGAGGGTCTTGCCGCCCAGGAAGTGTCCTCCCGCGGGGCCGTAGGCCAGGTGCGGCGGGATGATCAGCTCGCGACGTCCGCCGACCTTCATGCCGGGGATGCCGTCCTGCCATCCCTGGATGAGGCCGCGCAGCGGGAACTGGATCGACTCGCCACGGCCCCACGAGGAGTCGAACTCCTCGCCGGACTCGTACTCGACGCCGGCGTAGTGCACGGTGACGGTGTCACCGGGCTTCGCCTCGTCGCCGTCTCCGACGACGAGGTCGCGGATGACGAGCTCTGCGGGGGCGGGGCCCGTGGGGGCGTCGAACTCGGGCTTGGTGCGCTCTTCGGTCATACGTCCATCCAAGCACGAGCGCCCCGCTCGGGCATCCCCCGAGGCGCCTCATGTCGAACTGCCCGCGACGTCTCCGGGCGTCCTTCGTGAGCCGGTCACCCCCTTGACACCTCCGAACGACCGGACGGACAATGACTGCAGGCCAACTCAGCGCCCGGGAGACACGCAGGCATCGCCGCGGCACCGGGCGCTGAGTCTTTTCCCGCGGGCGCCCGGCGCGACGTCCGCAGAACCTGCGGAGTTCATCCACCCCCACTACCCTGGAGGGATGCGTTTCGCTCACGTCGTGCTGCCCGAGACGGACGATCCGCAGCTGGTCGCCGTCGTCTCCCCCGGTCGTGTCGCCCCTGTCGGCGCGCTCTTCGACGGCGCGCCGCGTGCGCTGCAGGACCTCATCGAGGGCGGCGACGAGCTGCTGGCGCGGGTTCGGGAGGCGGTCCGGGATGCCGAGGGCGTCCCGCTGGACGGACTCGTCTTCGGGCCAGCCGTCGCCGAACCGCCTGTCGTGCTCGCCGTCGGGCTGAACTACGCCGCGCACTCCAGCGAGCTCGGCTTGAAGGCCGACACCGCCCCCACCGTCTTCGTGCTCTGGCCGAACTCCCTGGCCGGCAACGAGGGAACCACCAGTTGGCCGCGCTCCCTCAGCGAGTCGGTCGACTACGAGTCGGAGCTGGGTGTCGTGATCGGCGCACCGGCCAAGGACGTCGCCGCCGCCGACGCGCTCTCGCACGTGTGGGGGTACACCGTCGTCAACGACATCACCGCGCGGGACATCCAGTTCTCCGAGGCGCAGTGGTCGCGATGCAAGTCGTTCGACGGCTTCACGCCGAACGGTCCCTTCGTGGTCACGGCGGATGAGATCGCCGACCCGCAGGACCTCCACATCTGGGCGGTCGTGGACGGCCAGACCGTGCAAGACGCGTCGACCGGACAGATGATCCGCCCGGTGACGACCCTCATCGCGCACCTGTCGCAGTCGGCGACGCTGCTGCCGGGCACCCTCATCTCCACCGGCAGCCCCGGCGGCGCGGGATACTCCCGCGACCCGCAGATCTTCCTCCGCGATCGTTCCACGGTGACGGTGGGCATCGACGGCGTCGGTGAGCTCACGACCCACTGCCGCATCCTCGGCTGAGCACAGAACGGCCCGCCATCCCGCACGAGGCGCGATGACGGGCCGTTCGATGTCTGAGCGTCAGCCGCCGCAGGTGACGGGCTGCCCCTTGTACTCGTACACGCCGCCGGGGTTGTTGGCGCAGAACTGGATGAGGTCTCCCGCGTTGGCGATCACGATCGCCAGGATGATGCCGAGGATGATGCCGATCACGATCATGATCGCGCTCACGATGATGGCCGCCAGGGCGATCCCGTTCTTGACGCCCGCCTTCTTCGACTGGACGAGCGCGACGATGCCGAGGATCAGGCCGACCGGCTGCAGACCCACGGGGACGATGGCCAGAACGAGAGCGACGATGCCGAGGGTGCGTCCGGGGACCGGCGCTCCCGGAGCGGGCGGACCAGCGTAGGCCGGCGCGGCCTGGTAGGCGGGCGGCGCGGCCTCATAGGCGGGC
>CANSLE010000254.1 GCA_947647645.1 uncultured Microbacterium sp. | reverse complement strand
AGCTCGTGCTGACCGAGCCCTCGCTGGGCATGAAGGGCGCTGTCGCGAAGGCGGAGGAGATCGCCGCCGCCACGCCGGGAGCCGTCCTCGCCCAGCAGTTCGCGAACGAGGCGAATCCCGCCATCCACCGCGCCACGACCGCCGAGGAGATCCTCCGCGACACCGACGGGGAGATCGGCTACCTCGTCGCGGGCATCGGCACCGGCGGCACGATCACGGGCGTCGGCCAGGTGCTCAAGGAGCGCGTGCCGGAGGCCAAGGTCATCGCCGTCGAGCCCGCGGACTCGCCGCTGCTGACGAAGGGAACGCCCGGACCGCACAAGATCCAGGGCATCGGTCCGAACTTCGTCCCGGAGATCCTCGACCGGGGGGTCATCGACGAGGTCGTCGACGTCGAGTTCGACGACGCCATCCGCGTCGCCCGCGAGGTTGCGACCACCGAGGGCATCCTCGTGGGCATCTCCTCCGGTGCCGCGATCTGGGCGGCGCTGCAGATCGCCGCCCGCCCCGAGGCCGCGGGCAAGAACATCGTCGTGATCGTCCCCTCCTTCGGCGAGCGGTACCTCTCGACGGCTCTGTACGAGCACCTGCGCGAGGACTGATCCTCCACGTGAGCCGCCCCACCCCTCTCGACCCCTCCGCCGCGCCGCGCCTCGGGGCCTTCGCCCGTGTCCGTGAGGACATCGCAGCCGCGAAGCTGCGCGACCCCGCGGCCCGCGGCGCGGCGGAGATCGCGGTGCTCTACTCGGGACTGCACGCGATCTGGTCGTACCGGCTGTCCAACGCACTGTGGCGGCGGGGGTGGCGCTTCCCCGCCCGCGCGCTGTCGCAGCTGACCCGATGGCTGACGGGGGTCGAGATCCATCCCGGGGCCACGATCGGTCGCCGCTTCTTCATCGACCACGGCATGGGAGTCGTGATCGGCGAGACGGCGGAGGTCGGCGACGATGTGATGCTGTATCACGGGGTGACGCTCGGCGGGCGCACCCGCGACGCCGGCAAGCGGCATCCGACGCTCGGCGACGGGGTCGCCGTGGGGGCCGGGGCGAAGATCCTCGGTCCGATCACCATCGGCGCCGGCTCCGTCATCGGTGCGAACGCCGTCGTCACCCGCGACGCCGCGCCCGACTCGGTGCTCGTCGGAGTCCCCGCCAAGGTGCGCACCCGCCGTCCGGGTGAGGACACGCGGGCGCTGCTGACCACACCCGAGTACTACATCTGAGCGACACTCACCGTTCGCGGCGCGCGTCGACCTTCTTCTTGAGCAGGAGCGCGGGCAGCAGGAACGCGGCGATCGCGGTCACGACCCAGACGATCATCGGCGCCACCACCCACGTCCACCACGGCGCGCCGATCGTGAGGCCTGCACCGGGGATGATCGCCGTCACGAGCAGGGCCACGAAGGTGGAGACGATGCCGATGCCGCCGAGGAACGCGGGCGCGTTGCGCTGGGCGACCCGCGCGAGCCACGGTGCGAGCACGCTCTGGAGCACGGCAAAGATCACGATCGCCAGGATGAATCCGATGGGGTTGCGCCAGTCGATCGTGAACCCCGGCAGCACCGCGTCGGCGACGAGGAGGCCGACCGCGGCCGACACGAGAAAGACCAGGGCGCGCAACAGGAACGTGATCATGACGCGAGCGTAGCGGCATTCGTCCGGCTCACGCCGACGGACGCGGTCATTCGCCGCCGAGGGCCGCCAGTCGCGCCTCTTCGTCGGCGGCGACCGCCGACTCGATGAGGGGCCCCAGTGCGCCGTCCATCACCTGGTCGAGGTTGTAGGCCTTGTACCCGGTGCGGTGATCGGCGATGCGGTTCTCGGGGAAGTTGTACGTGCGGATCCGCTCGGAGCGGTCCATGCCGCGGATCTGCGAACGACGAGCATCGGATGCCGCGGCATCCCGCTCCTCCTGCTGTTTCGCGAGCAGTCGCGCCCGCAGCACGCGCATGCCGGCCTCGCGGTTCTGCAGCTGGCTCTTCTCGTTCTGCATGGAGACGACGATGCCGGTGGGAAGGTGCGTGATGCGCACGGCGGAGTCGGTCGTGTTGACGGACTGCCCGCCGGGCCCGGAGGACCGGAAGACGTCGATCTTCAGATCGTTGGCGTCGAGCTGCACCTCCTCGGGCTCGTCCACCTCCGGAAAGACCAGCACTCCCGTCGTCGAGGTGTGGATCCGCCCCTGCGACTCGGTGGCGGGGACGCGCTGCACGCGGTGGACGCCGCCCTCGTACTTGAGGCGGGCCCAGACCCCCTGGGCCGGATCCGTCGAGCTGCCCTTGATGGCGACCTGGACGTCCTTGTACCCTCCGAGGTCGGACTCGTTGCGCTCCAGCAGCTCGGTCTTCCAGCCCATGGATGCCGCGTACTGCAGGTACATCCGCAGGAGATCGGCCGCGAACAGCGCCGACTCGGCGCCACCCTCGCCCGCCTTGACCTCGAGGATCACGTCCCGCGCGTCGTCGGGGTCGCGCGGGATGAGCAGACGCCGGAGCTTCTCCTGCGCGGCCGCCAGGCGCTCCTGAAGGGCCGGGATCTCGTCGGCGAAGGCGTCGTCCTCGCGGGCGAGCTCACGCGCGGCGTCGAGGTCGTCGCCGGCTGCGCGCCACGCATCGTTCGCCGCGACGATCCGCGAGAGCTCGGCGTAGCGACGATTGACGCGCTTGGCACGCGCGGCGTCGGCGTGCACCGCGGGGTCGGAGAGCTCCTCCTGCACCGCGCGGTGCTCGTCGATCAGCGCCTGGACGGACTCGAACACGGCGAGCCCGCTCAGCGGATGCTGTTCTCGTGCCCGTGGCTGTGGCCGCCGCCGGCCGTGGGCATCGACTTCATCTGCACGTTCTGCATCTGATAGAGGAACTCGACGTTCGAGCTCGTCTCCTTGAGCTTTCCGAGCACGACCTCGAGGGCCTGCTGCGGGTCGAGGCCGGCGAGGGCGCGACGCAGCTTCCAGGTGATCTTGACCTCGTCGGGGTTCAGGAGCATCTCCTCCCGACGCGTGGACGACGCGTTGACGTCGACCGCCGGGAAGATGCGCTTGTCGGCCAGCTGACGCGATAGACGCAGCTCACTGTTGCCGGTGCCCTTGAACTCCTCGAAGATGACCTCGTCCATCTTGGAACCGGTCTCCACGAGCGCCGTGGCGAGGATGGTGAGCGAGCCGCCGTTCTCGATGTTGCGGGCGGCGCCGAAGAAGCGCTTGGGCGGGTACAGCGCCGACGCGTCGACGCCGCCGCTGAGCACGCGGCCGCTCGTGGGCGCCGAGATGTTGTAGGCGCGGCCGAGGCGCGTGATCGAGTCCAGCAGCACGACCACGTCGCGGCCCAGCTCCACGAGGCGCTTGGCGCGCTCGATGGCGAGCTCGGCGACCGTGGTGTGGTCCTCGGCGGGGCGGTCGAAGGTGGAGGCGATGACCTCGCCCTTGACCGTCCGCTGCATGTCGGTGACCTCCTCGGGCCGCTCGTCGACGAGCACGACCATGAGGTGGACCTCGGGGTTGTTCGTCGCGATGGCGTTGGCGATCTGCTGGAGCACGATCGTCTTGCCGGCCTTGGGCGGAGCGACGATGAGGCCGCGCTGTCCCTTGCCGATCGGGGCGACGAGGTCGATGATGCGCTGGGTGAGCTTCTCCGGGGCGGTCTCCAGGCGGAGGCGCTCCTGCGGGTAGAGCGGGGTCAGCTTGCCGAACTCGACGCGGTCCGCCGCGTCGTCGACCGACAGGCCGTTGATGGCGTCGACCTTGACGAGCGCGTTGTACTTCTGGCGGCTGGACTGCTCGCCCTCGCGCGGCTGCTTGATCGCGCCGACGACGGCGTCACCCTTGCGCAGGTTGTACTTCTTGACCTGCCCCAGGGACACGTAGACGTCGCTGGTGCCCGGGAGGTAGCCGGTCGTGCGGACGAACGCGTAGTTGTCGAGCACGTCGAGGATGCCGGCGATCGGGATGAGGACGTCGTCCTCGCCGATCTCGGTCTCGAACTCGTCGCCGTTCTGGTTCTGTCCACCGCGGCGCTTGTTGCGCTGACGACCGCGGCCCTGGCCCTGGTCGTCGCCGTCGTCGTTCGACGCGTTGTCCTCGGCGGAGGCGGCG
>CANSLE010000253.1 GCA_947647645.1 uncultured Microbacterium sp. | reverse complement strand
GGTGGGCCGGCGGGATGCCGCGACGCGCGGCATCCACCGCACGGTGGGGACGGTCGCCGGCGGGGCGCTGTACCTCGCGCTCGCCTTCCTCCCCCTGCCGGTGTGGGCTCTCGGACTGCTGCTGGGTGTGCTGCAGTTCGCGATCGAGATGGTCGTCGTGCGCCACTACGCGCTGGCGCTCGTGTTCATCACGCCGCTCGTGCTGCTGCTCATCGGCGCGGCGACCGGGACGGTCGAGACGCTGCCGCTCGCGCTCGAGCGGATCGTCGACACCGTGGTCGGCGCGGCGGTGGGTACGGTCGCGGCGCTCGCCGTGCGGCTGCGCGCCGACTGACCCCGGCCACCGCGGACGTCTCCGCTCGACACACTGTTCTCGGTATGCATATACTCAGAAATGAGATTCCCGGTATGCAACCGGAGGAAGCGGGTCATTCGTGTCGGTTCGACAGAGCTTGTTGGCGATCCTCGATCAGGGGCCGTGCTACGGCTATCAGCTCCGCACGGAGTTCGACCGCCGGACCGGATCGACGTGGCCGCTGAACGTGGGGCAGATCTACAACACGCTGGAGCGGCTGGAGCGCGACGGCCTGGTGGACAAGGACGAGGTCGACGCCGAAGGCCACGTGTATTGGCGCATCACGGATGCCGGGTCCGCCGCCGTCCGCGATTGGCTGGACTCGCCCGTGGAGCGCAACACGGGGACGCGGGATGAGCTGGCCATCAAGCTCTCGGTCGCGGCGACGCTGCCGGGGGTCGATGTCGCCTCCGTCATCCAGGTGCAGCGGACCGCGTCGCTGGCGCAGCTGCAGGAGCTGACGCGCGCGAAGTACGCGGGCGGCGACCCCGATGGCCCCGAGGAACTCGCCTGGTCGCTCGTCGTCGACTCGATGATCTTCGCGGCCGAAGCCGAGGTGCGCTGGCTCGACCACGTCGAGCAGCGGATCGCGCGCCACCCCGGCCACGCGATGTCGCTGACGCTGGCGGCGGACAAGCCCAAGCGTGGGCGTCCCGCGAAGGCCACGGCCGAGGCGCGTCGCTCGTGAGCGAGGGACAGGGGCCCGTCCTGCAGCTGATCGGCGTGACGCAGCAGTACGGGGAGGGTGAGCTCGCGGTATCCGCTCTGTCGGGCGTCGACCTGTCGATCGCCGCGGGCGAGCTCGTGGCGATCATGGGGGCATCGGGCTCGGGCAAATCGACGCTGCTGTCGATCGCCGGCGGCTTGCAGAAGCCCACGACCGGCGAGGTCGTGATCGAAGGCACGTATCTGTCGACGGCTTCCCCGCGCGAACTCGCCGCGCTCCGCCGCCGCTCCCTGGGATTCGTCTTCCAGGATTTCAATCTCATCCCGACCCTCACGGCGTTGGAGAACGTCACACTGCCCCTGGAGCTCGACGGCTTCCGAGCTCGGGTGGCCCGCCGCGCGGGTCGGGATGCTCTTTCGGCGGTGGGCCTCGAGGCAAAGACCCACGTCTATCCCGACGACCTGTCGGGCGGCCAGCAGCAGCGCGTCGCGATCGCGCGCGCCGTCGTGGGCGGGCGACGTCTCATCCTCGCCGACGAGCCGACCGGGGCGCTCGATTCGGCAACGGGGGAGTCGGTGATGCGGATGCTGCGGGCGCGAGTCGACCAGGGCGCCGCGGGCATACTCGTCACGCACGAGGCGCGTCACGCGGCGTGGGCCGACCGCATCGTGTTCCTGCGCGACGGGCGCATCGTCGACCAGTCGCGCCGGGAGGGCGCCGAGTCTCTCCTGGCCGCGCGGTGAGTGCGGTGGGTGCCCGCAGAGTCGGGGTGGTGCGCTGGGGTTCGCGGGCGTCCCGCTGGCGTGCGACGACGCGGATCGCTGTGCGTCAGGTGCGGCGGGCGTGGACATCGAGTCTGCTGATCGTCGCGCTCGTCGCGTTGCCGATCATGGCGATGACGGGGGTATCGATCTACGTCGCGAGCCGCTGGGCCTCTCCCCAGGAGAGGATCACCGCCGGACTCGGGAGCATGCAGGCGTGGGTGCAGCCGGCGGGGGCTCCCAACTCGGGCCTGTGGCAGGTTCCCTGGAACCCGCGGTGGACCGGATACGTGAGCCCTGGGAAATCGTCTTCGGGGGGCGGCATCCCCGACGCCGATGCGCCGCGCGACCCGCGCGCGGCATTGCCGGCGGGCACCGAGGTCGTCCAGATATCGCGCGGGCAGGTGCGACTGACGACGAGGGCCGGTGCGACGAGGGTTGAGGCCTGGGCGGGAGCCGTCGGTGACCCGCGGCTGTCGGGACGCTTTGACCTCGTCGACGGGAGAGCCCCGAGTGTCGGCACGGATGTGCTTGTCACGGCCGCCGTGCTCGAACGCACGGGGGCGGTCGTGGGCGGCCGCATCGAGCTCGACGGGGAGCCGTACGAGGTGAGTGGCACCGTTCGCATTTCCGGGGTGGGGTGGGATGTGGGTGCGGTCGCGTTCGCGGATGTCGCGCGCTTCGACGAGTCGCAGTGGCTCCTGCCGGACCTGTCGCTGACATGGGAACAGATCCGGGCCCTGAACGCGGCGGGGTTCGTCGCGTATTCGCGGGCGGTGGTGCTCGATCCGCCGCCATTCTCGTTGCCGGGCGTTGGGCCGATGAGTCCCACGACGGAGATGCTCGGCAACTATCAGCAGCTCGCGCTGATTCTGGGAGCGGGCGCCCTCGCCGCCGGCTACATGGTCGTGATGCTGGCGGGGGCTGCGTTCGCCGTGAGCGCACGACGACAGCAACGAGCGCTCGCCGTGGCAGCCAGTGTGGGAGCCGACAGTGCGGACGTCCGCCGCATCGTCCGTCTGCAGGGGGCGGTGCTGGGGGCGGTGGGCGGCATCGTCGGGGCGGGGGCCGGTATCGGGCTCGCCGCCGCCGTGATCGCGGCGACGGACGATGGATCCCGCACCCTGTTCTGGGGTTTTCACGTGCCGTGGGTGGTCCTGGTCGCCATCCTGGTCTTCGCCGTGCTGGTCGGCACGACTGCGGCACTGATGCCCGCGCGTGGCGTCGCGAAGGACGATGTCATCCGTGCGCTGCGCGGTGCCCGCCGTCCGCAGAGTGTCGCCGTGTCCCGTCCGCTGTGGGGCTCGCTTCTGCTGCTCGTCGGCGTCGTGGTCACGTTCGGCGGTGCACTGCTGGGCATGCGGGCGGCGACTCTCGAGCAGCTGCCGGCGGACTCCCCGCTGCGATGGTTGCCGGTCGTGGGCATCGCGGTCGGACCGGTCATCGCGCAGCTGGGGATCGTGATGTCGGGCCGCTGGCTGCTCTCGCGGTGTGCGCGCGTCTTGGCCCGGGTGTCGGTGTCGGCGCGGATCGCGGCGCGCGATGCCGTCGCGAACGGAGCTCGGACGGTCCCTGCATTCGCGGCGATCGGCGCGACCGTGTTCGGTGGTGTCTTCGCCGTCGCGATGGGCGGCATGATCTCCGCGCAGACCATCCGTCTGTATGACTACGCCGCACCGATCGGTGTCGCCGTCGCGCAGGTGTATCCGATGGGCACGACAGCGGAGCCGACGGGTGCGGATGCCGCGGCGGTGGCGACGGCATCCGCGAGGATGCTCCGCGATGTCGGCGCGACGGCGACGGCGACGCTCGCCCGGCAGCAGCGGATATGGGGTGAGAGTGCGGATGCCATTCCCGCCGATCTGGTTCGCGCCGTTGCCGTCACGCCGGAGCGTGCGCGCACCGACCCGGCCGTGGGGTTTACCAGGTCGTCGAACGGCGAACTGCGAGACCCCTCGAACAACCTCTCCGTCATCGCCCCGGAGGATGTCGGGGCGGTGACGGGCGTGCAGCTGACGCCGCAGCAGCGAGAGGACTACGCCGCGGGGACAGCCCTCGTGCTCGCCGGTGACGCCGTCACGGACGGGACGATCACCGTGGCGGGGTGGACCGAACGCGAGTGGTACGCGGCGCTCGCGCCCGACAACTTCTCGCGCGACACGGACCGCCAGAGCGCCATCACCCCGCCGCAGTGGTCGGTGTCGCTGCCGGCGATCGAGGTCGGCGCTCGAGATCAAGCAGTGGGTGTGGCGATCGCGCCCTCGACAGCGGAACGCCTCGGCATCCGCGCCGCCCCCGCTGCGGTGTACGG
>CANSLE010000252.1 GCA_947647645.1 uncultured Microbacterium sp. | reverse complement strand
CGAGGTGCGCCGCGATCGCATCCGATGCCCGCCGCGCCTTCTCGATCGGCGAGGCATCGAGAGGCCCCGACTGGATGATCGCCCCGGCGACCCGTCCCCGCGTCGCCGGCCGTGCCAGCAGCGCGGCCACGAGCGCGCCGCCCGCGGACTCGCCCATGAGCGTGATGCGCTGCGGGTCCCCGCCGAACGACGAGATCTCGGCGTGCACCCACTCCAGCGCCTGCGCGACGTCGAGGAGGCCGAGGTTCGTCGGCGCGCCCTCCAACACGCTGAACCCCTCGACGCCGAGGCGGTAGTTCGCCGACACGAACACGATGCCGTCGCGGGCGAAACGCGACCCGTCGTAACTGGGCTGCGCGGCGGCGCCGCGTTCCAGGGCGCCGCCGTGGATCCAGAGGACGACCGGGGCGCCGCTGGCCGCGGCATCCGAGGGGGTCCAGACGTTCAGCGTGAGGATGTCGTCGCCCTCGATCACCGGGCAGCTGAGCAGATCGCCGATCGAGCCCGCGTAGGGCGACTGCGGTGCGGTCGGGCCGAACCGCGACGCATCGCGGGGTCCCGTCCATGCGGTCGGCGGCTCGGGCGCGCGGAAGCGGCGCTCGCCGATCGGAGGCGCGGCGTAGGGGATGCCGAGGAAGCGGTCGATCCCGTCTGACCGGATGCCGCGGAGCGCCCCCGCGGAGATCGTGACGTCGACGGCGGTCGCTGACTGCTCCATGGCCCCACCCTACGGCGCGAGCCGGCCGGGACAGCGCGAGGGGTTGCGGTCGCCGGGCCTCATCGCTACTGTCATGCCAAGACGATTTACCAATTATGTTTGGTCTTGATCGATCGTGAACCCATGACGAAATGGAGAACGAAGTGATGACGCTTCGCATCGGTACCGATGGCGCACCGCGCCGTCTGCTCACGGCGGCGGCATCCGCCGCTGCGCTCGCCCTCGTGCTGACCGGCTGCGGCGCCGGCGGCGCACCCCGACCGGGCGCGAAGGCGACGACCTTGACGATCGCGGTCGAGGGAGGCGGCAAGGCCGAGCTCCAGCCGATCGCCGACCTCTACGCGCGGGAGAAGGGCATCGACGTCACCCTCGTCGAGCTTCCGTATGCGGGACTCTACGACCGGGTCTCCGCCGAGCTGCGCGCCGGCAGCCCGTCGTTCGACATCGCGGCACTCGACGCGATCTGGTTGACGGCGTTCGCGCCCGCTCTGACCCCTCTCGACGACCTGTTCACCGACGAGGTCACCTCCGACCTGTTCGGCGGTCTGGTGACGGAAGCCCAGGTGAACGGGCACTTCGTGGGGATGCCGGTGTGGACGAACTCCGAGATCCTCTACTACCGCACCGATCTGTTCGACGACGCGAACAACAAGGCTCAGTTCCAGGCGCAGCACGGGTACCCGCTCGCGCCGCCGACGACGTGGCAGCAGTATCGCGACGTCGCCGCCTTCTTCACGCGCGACACCGACGGCGACGGCAGGACCGATCTCTACGGCACCGACGTCAAGGCGGCCGTGGAGACCGAGTGGCTCGCCACGGTGTCACAGGCGGGCGAACGGCACATGGTCCTCGACACCGAGAGCGGCGCCGTCACGATCGACAGCGACGCGCATCGGGAGGCGCTCGACTTCTCCGTCGGCCTGCTCCCCTTCGCGCCTCCCGGCGCGGCGCAGCTGGACTGGGCGGGAGCGCAGAACCTCTTCTACCAGGGGCGCCTCGCGATGATGCGGTTCTGGGGGCACGCGTACCGACAGACGCCCGGCGACGCGCCCGTCAAGGGCAACATCGCGGTGGCTCCGATGATCGGCGGGGCGGGCGGGGTCGCGGGAGTGCCGGGTGCGTGGTACCTGTCCGTGCCGTCATCCGGAACGAACCAGGATGCCGCGAAGGACTTCCTCCGGTTCGCGTTCGAGCACAACGAGCTCTCGGCCGACACCTCTCTCGGCCTGGTCGCCCGCAAGAGCGCGTTCGAGAGCAAGCGAGACGAACCCGGGTTCGAGAACTACCCCGCGATCGTCACGACGCTCGAAGCGGCGCAGTCGCTTCCGCGACCGGCCACGCCGAAGTGGCAGGAGATCGTCGACTCGGCGCTCGTCCCCCTTCTGCAGAGGGCGGTCGAGCCCGGGGCGGACACGAAGGCGTTGCTGTCCGCGGCGCGGACTCAGATCGCCGCGATCGTCGGCTGAACGCACCCGGAGAACATGAACGTGAACATCTCTCCCCCCGTCGTGGGGGCCGGCACGGCGCTCGCCGCACCGGCCCTCACGCCGACCCTCGGGCGCAAGGAGCGCGGCGACCGCCGGTTCGCTCTGGCGCTGATGCTGCCCGCGGCACTCTTCCTCGCCGTCTTCGTGCTCTGGCCGCTCATACGCTTCGTCGCCGACAGCTTCTTCGAGATCTCGCCGTTCGCCGGTGCGCAACGGACGTTCGTCGGCTTCGCGAACTACGCCACGGCCTTCGGGTCCGAGGCGTTCCAGTCCGCGGCCGTGCGCACAGTCGTCTACACCGTCTTCGTCGTGGTCGCGGAGTTCACGCTCGGACTCGCGGTGGCGCTGCTGTTCACCGCCCTCGGGGCGAAGTCGGCCGTGTTCCGGACGGTGTTCATGTACCCGCTCATGATCGCGCCGGTCGTGGCGGGCCTGCTGTGGCGGTTCCTGCTCATCGACAACTTCGGGCTCGTCAACCACCTGCTCTTCCGCGCGGGGATCCTCTCCGACCCGAACCAGATCGCGTGGCTGAGCGACCCCGGGATCGCGCTGTTCTCGGTCGCGATCCCCGACATCTGGCTCACGACATCGTTCATCACGCTCGTGCTGTTCGCCGGACTTCAGAACATCCCCGGCGACGTCGTCGAGGCGGCGCGCATCGACGGGGCCTCGTACCCGCGCATCCTGTTCGGCATCCTCCTCCCGCTGCTGAGACCGGTCATCGCGGTCGCCCTGATCGTCCGCGGCATCGATGCGGCGCGCGCGTTCGACGTCATCCTCATCCAGACCGACGGCGGCCCGCAGGGGAGCACGACGACGCTGAGCCTGCTGATCTACCGGACGATGACAAGGTTCGGCGAGCCCGGGCTCGCGAGCGCCATGGGCACGGTGTACCTCATCGCGATGATGCTGGCCGCCAGTGCCGCGATCGCGCTGATCTGGCGTCCGGGAGGCGGTGGCCGATGAACCCGCTCGAAGCGCGCGGGCGCAGCCGCGTCGTGCTGTGGACGCTCCTGGCCGTCACGATCGTCCTCTACGGCTTCCCCTTCGTTCACCTCCTGCTCACGTCGTTCAAGACGCCTCTCGACGCGATCGCCGTCCCGCCCGGCGTCATCCCGAACGTCTGGACGCTCGAGAACTACGTCTCCGCGCTCACGCGCGACGGCGTCACGGCCGCGCTTGTCAACAGCGTCTCGACGGCCGTGATCTCCACCGTCCTCTCTCTTGCGCTCGCGGTGCCGGCCGCGTATGCGATCACGCGCTTCCGCACGCCGAGCGGGCGCGTGTTCGTCGTGGCTGCTCTCGTGACCCGCATGGTGCCCACCATCGCGGTCGGCGCGCCGCTCGTGGAGATCATGCGCGGCATCGGGCTGACCGACACGACGTTCGGGCTCGCCCTGGCGCACACGACCATCTCGCTGCCGCTGTCGATCTGGCTCATGACGAGCTTCTTCGAGGCCGTTCCCGACGAGCTGAGCGAGGCCGCCGAGATGGACGGGTGCAGCCGCCTGCAGGCGATGGTGCGGGTGGTGATCCCGATCGTGTCCGGAGGCCTGGCGGTGACGGCGATCTTCGCGTTCCTCGCGTCGTGGAACGAGTTCCTCTTCTCCCTGCTGCTCACGTCGCTGCGCGCGCAGACGACCCCGGTGGTCATCGCGAACTTCCAGAGTCAGTTCGGGCTCGATTGGGGCGGGATGACGGCGCTCGCGGCCGTCTACTCGATCCCCGTGATCGTCCTCACCCTCTTCCTGCAGCGGCACATCGTCGCGGGACTCACGCTCGGCGCGGTGAAGGGATGAGGAAGCGTGTCGGCATCCGCGAGGTCGCGGCGGCGGCCGGTGTCTCGGTGACCACGGTCTCGCACGTGCTCAACGAGACGCCTCGGGCCCGCGTCGGCGAGGCGA
>CANSLE010000251.1 GCA_947647645.1 uncultured Microbacterium sp. | reverse complement strand
CGCAGGACGGCTCCCGCGGCGAGATCGATCAGCACCATCATGACGGCGGCCGCAATCACGCGCGCCACGTCGGCGATCGTGAGGAGAAAGGGAACGCTCATCACGACGTAGACGAGGCCGACCCACAGCAACGGCGTGGGCTGCAACCTCTCGATCCCCCGTCGACGCGAGGCCGATGCGGTCCGCGGCGTCCAGAGGGCCGGCACCGGCGGACTCGCCTCGGCCAGCTCCTCCAGCCGGTGGCTGGCTTCGCGCACGCGTTCCGAGAAGCCGCGGACGGCGTCGAAGTCGATCCGTTGGGCGAGCATGACATCGCGCTCGGCGCGCAGCTGTGCGACGATCCCCCGGACGAACAGACGCGCGTCGCGCTCCTCGGAGAGCACCTGCTGATTCGCGGCATCCAGCCGCCCGAGCGCCAGGCCGAGGCGATCGGCCGTGGCGCGGGTCTGCTGATAGTCGGCCGTGATGATCGCGATCAGCGAGAAGAGGCCGAACGCGACGACGAGGTTCATGCCGATCCGCGCGATCCAGACACCGTCCGGGTGGCCGCCGAACAGCGCTGCGACGACGACGTCGTTGAGGGCCGGGCGCGCGAACGCGAGGACGAGCAGTACGACGGTGACGAGCACGCCGCGGGCGGTGTGGTCGCGCATGCGCCTCTCCGCGCTCGCCACCGCGAGCATCGGGAGGGCCAGCAGCGCCCATGAGATGAGTGAGGCGACGACGCCCTGTCCGTAGCCGTTGGCGCGGCCCGCGACGACCGGAGCGAGCAGCAACGCGGCGACCGGAAGCGACCCGATCGCGCTCCAGCGCGTGAAGAAACGACCGTTTCCTGCCGCGTCCCAGTACGCTGACACGACGTTGATCGCGCGCGGCCCACCACGGGCCATCAGCTGCACCCCGACATTCCTACCCCCAAGTAGTAGTCAGTGTAACCATTGGTCTACACAAAAGGGAGAGGATTTTACATATAATCCAGCGCTGATTCTCGTCGCGACGGTGCGGCCCCGAGGCAGGAGGCTCACATGGCCACGGAGCACCGTCCGGATGGACAGAAACCGCTCTGGCGCATCGCGATGGCCGATCCACGCGCCTGGCTGTCAGCGTATGCCATCGTGCTCGCCCTCGTCGCGTTCTGGCCGGTGCCTGTCGATTCGGGTGCGGGACCGTTCCTGCGCGCCGTGACGCGCGCGTTCCCGCTCCTGACCTACCCGCGGATCGAGTTCGCGGCGAACATCGTCATGTTCGTGCCGCTCGGCTTTCTGCTCACGTTCGTCCTCCGCGGCGAGCGGTGGATGGTGTTGCCGATCGCCTTCGTCACCACCGTCGCGATCGAGACCGGGCAGGCGATCGCGCTGGCCGCGCGCACGCCGAGCGTGCTCGACATCATCGCCAATACGGCCGGCGCCTGCGTGGGGATGCTGCTCGCCGCCGGCGCGGAGCTGATCGTGCGCTCACGGGCCACGCGCGATACCGGGTAGAGAAGGTCGAGAGGAAGTGGGATGCGGCCGTCCTGCGCCAGCCCCCCGGCTGGGGCAGGACGGCCGACTTCCCGCGCGACGTCTGGGTTCGTCGCCTTGGGGATGGGGCATGCCCATCATGAACGATGGCGGCGTCGCCGTGGGGCTAGATGAGAGGAATCTCACCGACCGATGCCGGCCCCTCCGGCGCGACGTGCGCGAGGTAGCTTCGCGCGGCATCCACCCGCGCGTTGCGCTCCGGATCGGAGCCGAGGCCGAGCACCGCGTAGGAGGCGCGCAAGTGGGCCTCCACGGACCGGGGCGACAGGGCCAGCCGGCGCGCGATGGCGGTGTTGCTGAGGCCATCCGCGACGAGCGAGAGCACCTCTCGCTGTCGGGCGCTGAGCCGGGACACGGCACTGTGGCGCCGATTGTCGTGCTCCGCGCGGATGGCGGGATCGAGCACGCTGCGTCCGTCGGCGACGGAGCGGATGGCGTAGACCAGAGCGGATGCCGTCAGCGAGAGGTTCTTGGAGAGGACGCCCCATCCGGCGGTGTGCACCGAGCGCAGCTCCTGCGCATGATGGGTACCGTCCGGCGCACAGATCACGATGATCCCGAGTCTCGGCGATCGCGCGCGCAGCGCGTGGCCGAGCGCGATGCCGCCGCCATCGGGAAGACGCGGTCCGACGAGGGCGACGTCGATCGTCCGGTCGATCGTGTCGAGGGCGGCGGCGGTCGAGCCGCAGACCCCCGCGGCGCGCATGTCCGACTGGTGGTCGACGAGGTCCGCGAGAAGGTCGCGGTAGAGCGGCTGGCCTTCGACGACGAGCACGCGCAGCAGGCGCCGCCGTTCGGTCACGCCGGGGTGGGGGCGTCGTCGCCGCGGTGCGCGCTGTTCGCGAGGTAGCGGGCGACGGAGATGTCGCGGCGCGCGAGTCCGGCGGAGCGACCGGTGAGCCGACTCCAGAGGCTCGGAGCCACCCGCACCATGGTGATGCCCTCGGCGCGCAGCTGGCGAGCCGTGGCCGGGTCGAGATAGCGCCGGGCAGGCGCCTGCTGCCAGTGCGCATCGACGTAGATCTCCACAATGCGGGCGCCACCTGATCGGCTCATCGTCGGTCCTCTTTCCCCACGGAAACGGCCCCGCCACCCGCGCGCGCGCATCTCTTTCGGGGGGGGATGCGCAACGCCGCGAAAGTGCTCCGTTCCCAGTAAACGGAGGGGGTCGCGCAGGTCCCATGACCCTGCGCAGGATCATTGTGGCGCAGGCCGAAACGGGCCGATGACCGATCTCCGCGATTTCACGAGAGTTTTACGTAGAAGCACGTAGCCGCCGCGGACCCCGCCCGTCCGGACGCCCGAATGGGAGCGCTCCCGTCGCCGTTTACACGGCCGCGGTCCCTCGCCGCTCCGCGGCGATCGGACTTGACTGTTCGTCATGGCTGGTGGACGGACGAGGTCCGCCGCGACCGCTCGTCGCGGCGGCCTCGCGGTGTTCCTCGTCGTGACCTTCGCCGTCACCTGGTCGCTCTGGCTTCCGCTGCTGGCGGAGGCCCGCAGCTCGGAGCGGGGAACGCTCGCCGTCGTTCCCTGGACCTTCTTCCTCGCCTCGATCGGGCCCGCGGCCGGCGCCGTCGCCGCGACGCTCTGGACGGGCGGACGGCGCGGACTGGCTGCGTGGGCTCGTCGGGTGTTCGCGGTGCGGTTCCGCCCGGTGTGGTGGCTCGCCGGCATCGGAATGCCCGTCGCGTACTACCTGGTCGGCTTCTTCACCGCCGCTTTCGCGCACGAAGGCTGGCCCGACCCCGCGGCGTTCGGCACGACCGACAAGCTGCCGGGGCTCGCGTGGCCGCTGGTCGGCGCGGTCTGGCTCGTCACTTTCGGACTCGGCGAGGAGACGGGATGGCGTGGGTGGCTGTTTCCGGAGTTGTCCCGCAGGATGTCGGCGTTCTGGGCCGCGCTGCTGGTCGCGGTGGTCTGGATCGCGTGGCATGCGCCCGCGTTCCTCTTCAACCCCACGTATCAGGCGATGGGCGCCGGCATCCTGGGCTGGATGCTGGCGCTCGTGCTGGGCTCCTTTCTGCTCGCCTGGATGACCGTCGGCGCGGAGGGCAGCATCGTCCCCGTGCTGCTGTGGCACGCGGGCTTCGACCTGCTCACGGCCGCCGACCAGTCCGCCGGGGTGATCGCGTCCACGATCAGCGCGATCGTCATGGTGCAGGGGGCGGTGTGCGCGGCGATCCTGTGGCGACGCCGGCGGCTGTCTGCGCAGGAGCAGGCAGCGGGAGGGTGAGGGTCAGCCGCGCGCCGGTCCGCGAGAGCGGGGTGCTCGCCGGGTCGAGGGACAGATCGCCGCCGAGCACCTGCGCTCGGCGCAGGAGGCGGCCGAGGCCCGACCAGGGCGCGTCGGGAGGCGGCGGTGTGCCGCTGTTGACCACCGTGACGCGGAAGCACTCCGCGTCCTCAAGGGCCTCGATCGCGATCTCGTCGGCGCCGCCGTGGCGCAGGGCGTTGGAGAGCGCGTCCTCGATGACCCGCACGACCAGCACGCGTGCCTCGTGCGAGAGTCGCGACTCGACGGCGGCGAACGCCTCGTCGTCCGGGGCCGCGACGGCCACGGAGGGCGGCAGACGCACGACGAGCGCACGAACGGCGGGCGCGAGC
>CANSLE010000250.1 GCA_947647645.1 uncultured Microbacterium sp. | reverse complement strand
ACGATTGCGGAGAAGTGCGCGAACAGGTCGGCGGAGCCGTCGTCCGGCGCGATGAAGCCGTAGCCCTTCTCGGAGTTGAACCATTTCACGGTGCCAGTGGCCATCGTGTCTTTCCTTCTGTTTTTCGGGCCGCCGGAGCGGCCGGGTGTGCCGAGTCGACGAATGCGACGCGGACGTGAGGGGGTCTTGGGGGAGGTGGACAGCGCGGCGGTGACGGCGGCGCGGGCCAGGAGCGGGCTCGTGTGGATGCCGAGATCCTGGCTGCGCGCGCTGAACGCCTGCACACCGACGTGTGTCTCGTTGATGAATCCGGCGTACTCGCCGGCGACCGTCGCGACATACACGTCGTCGTCGGCCTGGCGCCAGAGGACCTCTGGCGAGGTGGGGAGGAAGGTCATGAATCGTTTCTGTATGCGCGTACGCAGTGGCGCGCGGGCGGCAATGGATGCCGCAGGTTGAAGATGGCGGTCCGAAGGTGAAGCTCTCGGCATCGAGAGGGAAGGGACGGACGCGTGCCCGAGATACGGGACACATAACTATAACACCCGAGAGTGCTGTCGCGGAAATCGCCGCTGAGGCTCCCCCTCGCGCTCGACAGGCAGGTCGCCCGGTGGGAGCCGTGCCCCTCAGGGGTTTGCCGCCGCGATCATTCCGGGGCGAACAGCGCGCACATCCTCTCGTCGCGGGTGAACACGGGGATCCGGTCCCACGGCGTCTCGACATCGATCCATCGGGCACCCGTATGACGAGCGCCGCTCCAGACGTCGAACCACTCGCCGGCGGGCAGATACACCGCCAGGCGGTCGACGCCGCTTTCGAGCACGGGCGCCACGAGCAGGTCGTCGCCCAGCATCCACTGTGTCGGGGCCGACCAGATGTCGGCATCGTCCGGCCACTCGAAGAACAGGGGGCGCATGAGCGGTCGATCGGTCGCGATCGTCACCCGCGCCGAATGCTGGAGATAGGGGAGGAGTCTCTCGCGCAACGTGACGAAGCGGCGCGTGAGAGGAATCACCCGCTCGTCGCCCGTGCGCTCGCCGATGTTCCAGGGCGTACGGTCGTGTGACGGCGTGCGGTGGTGGTTGAACTCCGAGTGGTACTGCATGATCGGCACGAAGGTCGAGGCCTGTATCGCGCGCATGTACAGCTCTGCAGAGGGTATCTCGCCCGAAAAGCCCGCGATGTCCCACCCCCAGTAGACGATCCCGGATGCCGCGGCCGTGAGCCCTGCGTTCATCGACCACCGGAACGCGTCCCATGTCGAGTTCTCGTCGCCGGCCCAGAAGGCGCCGTGGGGCTGCGACCCGGTGAACCCCGCCCGGCTGAAGGTCACCGGCGCCTTCCCAGCCGAGCGGAGCAGTTCGCCGTAGGCCGCCGGATACGCCACCGGGAAGGTGTTGTTCTTCTCGTCGCCGCGGCGCCCGTCCAGGTAGACGAGTTCGGCGCCCCACGCGTGCTCGCCGCCGTCGGTCTTGAACCCGTCGACGCCCACCTCCTCGACGAGGTAGCGCCGCTTCTCGGTCCACCATCGGGCCGCACGCTCGTCGGTCAGGTCGGGCATGAGCGCAAGCGGGAACCACCATCCGCGGTTGCGGTAGGGTCGCGTCCCTCCTGCGGGCTTCGGCTCGCGGATGAGGATGTCCTCGCGGACGGCGGCCTCGGCATCCGCCTTTGCCTGCCCCTCGGGGTGCGGACGCATCTTGATCAGCGGGATCTGCCACAGGTGCAGCCGGATGTCGCGTGCATGCAGGTCATCGGTCATCCCCTTCGGATCGGGCCAGGCGCCGTCGGCCGGGAAGCGGAAGTCGACGAGTCGGTGGGGCGAGCCGTCCGCGTTCACCTCGTACTCGGCGTCGCGGAAGGCAGTGAAGGTCGACTCGTCGCTCCACGCTTCGATGACCACCGACCCCACCGGGATGCCGTGCTCGGCGTGGAGGTCCATCTGGCGCATCACCTCTGCCTGCGTGTTCCATTCGTTGCCGCTGGCCCAGAGGCGGAACACCCACGCCGGCAGTTCTGTCGCGCGCCCCGCATGGTCGAGGAAGCCGGAGAGGACCTCGGTGGGCGTGCCGTCGAAGAGACGGAGGGTGAGCGGTGTCTCCGCGTCGATCTCCGCCTCCACGACCAGCCGATCGGGCGTGCAGGCGCCGACGTCGAACCACACTCGTCGTGAGGTGTCGACGTGGAAGCCCCATCCCTGGCCGCCCGCGACGTGGGCGAACGGCACCGGCAGGTAGGTCTTGCGTTCCGCGCCCTGGCTCTTGTACTGCTCGAACACGACGGCGTCCAGCTCGGTGCCCCGTTGGTCGATTGCGTCGTAGCGCTCGCCAAAGCCGGTGACGTGCTCACCGGCCGCGAGTGGCAGCGCGAATCTCACGCGCCGTGGGCGCTCGTCGTCGCGAAGGACCTCGACGCTGCCGGGGATGACGCGCGCTCCGCCGATCTCTGCGATTGTGGGGGCCGTGGCGTCGGCCGCCTCCGTCTCCCAGGTTGCGGCCCGGAACTCGAACCACCGGGTGCGCTCGACGCGCCCGTCGTCTCGGACGCCGGTGAAGCGGTAGCGATAGCGTCCGCCGCGCCGCAGCACCGGGGTCTCGACCTGCCATCCGCCGACCGCGCGAGCCAGGCGTGCGGCGGCCGATGCGAGGTGGCCGCCGTCGGTGACCCGACCGCGGGAGGTCGTCGCGACGCGGGCCAGGGCGAGCTCCTGCTCCTGCGGCGCGGCATCGTCGGGCATCCACACGAACGTGCAGGTGACGTCGGTGACGCCGGCATCGGCGCGGATGCCGAGGTGCGCCGATGCGCCGGCCACGGGGGTGACGGGCGAGCGCTGCTCCGTGTCGACGGAGTAGGGGTGTCCCGAGCCTTCGGGGCGGTGGCGGAGCATCAGGCGTTTCCTTCGCGAGTTGTGAGGGGGAGGGTGGACGCATCGATGCGTCCCAGGCGGATGCCGAGGAGCAGGAACATCGCGTGGCTCCAGAGCAGCGGCGTAGCGACGGGGCCCCAACGTCGGATCCACTCGTCCCTCATCCCCGGGGCGATGAGGTGTCCGTCGACCTGCTCTGGCAGTTCGCAGGCCGCCGTCGCCGTGGACGCGGCCCAGTCGAACAGCTCTTGAGCGCGCCCGTGCTCGCCCACCGCTGCGTGGGCCAGCCCCAGGAAGCAACTCAGCAGCGGCCATTGCCCGCCGCCGAAGAAGGTGTCGCCGAGGTAGCGGTGTGTTCCGCCGGCCACCGTGAGGTGCGATTCGAGAGCCTCGATGGTCCGTCGAGCGAGTCCCGAGCCCGGGTCGACCACGCCCAGGGGGGCGATCGCCGCGGCGAGGCTGCCGTCGACGGCCGTGCTGCCGATCCACTTGATGAGATGCCCGTCGCGGGTGCCGCGGGTCGCGATCGTCTCGCGGACGGCGTCGAGGGCGGCATCCGCGCGCACCGCGCGTGTCCCGGTCACGAGACCCGCGCGCAGGGCTCCCTCGAGACCGGCGGCGATGCACGCCAGCGTGGAGACGTGGACATGCTCGGCATGCTCCTCCCACCAGTCGTAACAGGGACGTGACCAGGAGACGAGGAGGTAGTCGACGGTGAGTGCGACCGCGTCGTGATAGCGACCGCCGTCGAGCCGGTGACGGTCCAGGTGCGCGGCAAGCGCCCAGAGCCAGGTGCCGTAGCCGTCGAGCTGGAAGTCCCACCACTCGTCATCGCCGTCGGTGCCGGCGAACGTGAACCGTGCGGGGAGCATCCGCTCTCCGGCCGGCGGCGTGCCCGCTTCGCTCTCCCGCACGATCGCCTCGATCTGGGCTCGCCGGGCGACGAGCACTCCGCTGCACCAGTCGAAGAAGCGCGACGCCGATATCCGCGCTCCGGCCACCGAAGCTGCCTCGGCGATGAAGGCGCCGTCGCGCAGCCAGCTGTACCCGACGTAGGCGGAGAACGCGGGGCTGGCAGGGTAGGCCCCTTCGGGGGTCTGCAGAGCGGTGATCAGCGCGATGCTGTGTGCCGCGAGTCGCTGCACATCGCCGTCGGAGATCGCGCGGGGGAGGGCATGGTCGGCCACGGGGTGTCCTTCGCTGGGGTGGTCGCGCCCGCGGTGTTCGGGCACAGCGGGCGCGCCCACGACGGTCGACTTCTTGAGCCGGGTGGCGACCTGCGTCGACAG
>CANSLE010000249.1 GCA_947647645.1 uncultured Microbacterium sp. | reverse complement strand
CTCGACCAGTCGCGCCGCGCCCGCGCCCACCTCGCCCCGTCGTCCACCCCGAGCGCTGATCGTCGCGCCGCCGAGAGCGGAGGCCTCGCATGACAGCCCGACTGTTCCACCCCGTGCGCCTGGTCGCAGTGCTGCTGGGCACGGCCCTGATGGTGCTCGGCGTGTTCGGCACGCTCACCCCGGCGCAGGCCGTCGGCTCGCTGCACGCCCCGATCGTCGGGTCGGGTTCGACATGGTCGGCCAACGCTCTCCAGCAGTGGATCCGAAACGTCTTCGCCAACTACCAGTGGAAGATCACCTACTCCGAGTCGGGCTCGACCCAGGGACGCAACGACTTCGCCAACGGCACGAACGACTTCGGCGTCAGCGAGATCCCCTACGGCATCGCCAACAGCAACGAGGCCGACAATCCGCCGGCTCGCGGGTTCACGTACATGCCGATCGTCGCCGGCGGCACGGCGTTCATGTACAACCTGCAGATCGGCGGCAAGCGCGTCACGAACCTCCGGCTCTCGGGCGAGAACATGGCGAAGATCTTCACCGGAGTCATCACGGTGTGGAACGACCCCGCCATCCAGGCCGACAACCCTCTGCTGGCGCTCCCGGCGATTCCGATCGTCCCCGTGGTGCGCTCGGACGGGTCGGGCACCAGCGCGCAGTTCTCGATCTGGATGCGGCAGGAGCACACGGCACTGTGGGACGCCTACTGCGGCAAGGTGGGGCGCCCGATGGTCAACGGTCACTGCGGTGTCACCAGCAACTATCCGACCGTCGCGGGCAGCGGCTTCGTGTCGAAGTCGGGCGCGAACGGTGTCGCGGGGTACGTGGCGCAGAACGCCGCCGTCGGAGCCATCACTTTCGTCGAGTACTCGTACGCCCTCAACTCGGGCTTCCCCGTCGTGAAGATGCTCAACAAAGCAGGTTTCTACACCGAGCCCACAGCATCGAACGTGGCCGTCGCGCTGTTGAGGGCGCAGATCAACGAGGACGAGAAATCGCAGAACTACCTGACGCAAGACCTCACGAATGTCTATGGTGACGGTGACCCGCGCACCTACCCCCTCTCGAGCTACTCGTACACGATCCTGCCCAAGCGACTCGAATCGAACTTCACCGAGAACAAGGGACTGACTCTCGCGGCCTTCACGTCGTATTTCCTCTGCGAGGGGCAGCAGCAGGCCGAGACGCTGGGTTATTCACCGCTTCCGGTGAACCTCGTGCTGGGCGCGCAGAAGCAGGTGAAGCAGATTCCGGGCGGTGATCCGGCGGTCACCGGCTTCACGGTGCAGGCGTGCAACAACCCGACCCTCGATCCCAACGACCCCAACGGCAACGCGCTCGCCAAGAACGCGCCTTTTCCGCAGGAATGCGACCGCCAGGGCACGACACAGTGCCTCGGCGGTACGGGCGGCGCGAAGGGCATCGACACGCCCAGCACGGGCGGGTCCGGAGGGGCGGGCGCTGCGGCACAGAGCGCGGATGTCGCCGCGGTCTCGGGGTCGGGCGATGCGACGCAGGCGTCGTCGAAGAGTGCCGGGGTGGTGGCGGGGGCCGTGACGACGATGGCCGCCGCGACTCCGCAGATGCTGCCCACGAGCCAGCTCGGACTCGTGCAGTCGGCGGCGCTGGTCGCCGCAGGACTGGGAGTGCTCGCCGTGGCCGTCGGGCCTCCTTTGATCGGCCGCCGCCGTCCGCGTGCGGTCACTGTCTTCCGGGGAGGGAAGTCATGAGCCGCACCTGGGCGCGTCTGCGTCGGAGCATCGCGATCGCCATCGTGGGGGGAACTGTGGTGGGAGGCAGCTACATCGTGGCGACGCCGGGCGCCCAGGCCGCCACGACGATCCCGGACTCATCGGTCACGGTGGCGTGGGGTACGGGAGACATCACGGTGGGCCCGGATGCCGCGGCCACGGCTGCGGAGGTCAAGGCGGTCAACCCCGACCATCAGAAGCTCACGAGCGACGGCAAAGGCGGCGACGTCGGCTCCGGTCACTGGGAAGACTTCAAGAATCTGAAGGTCACCGTCTCGCAGACGAAGGGTCTGCGAGACCAGGCCATCACGGTCTCGGTGGCGGGGCTCGAGACGACCGAGGTCACCCCCGGTGAGGGGGTTCGAAACTACGTCCAGGCGATGCAGTGCTGGGGTCCCGACCCGAGCTCGGAAGACTTCGCCAAGACCTGCCAGTGGGGTGCGTTCGCGAGCACCGAGGTC
The DNA here is from genome assembly GCA_947647645.1 of uncultured Microbacterium sp. Lineage (GTDB taxonomy): Bacteria > Actinomycetota > Actinomycetes > Actinomycetales > Microbacteriaceae > Microbacterium. The sequence goes on along the minus strand of CANSLE010000249.1, from coordinate 1,952 downwards.
GGGGGCGACCCGCCCACCTCGCTCACGGCCGTGTTCGGCAACTTCGTCGACTACACCGTCAATCGAGGAGGAGTGCGTTTTCGGGCGCGCCAGGGAGCGGAGAACACCGACAAGCCGCGTGTGTACGGCGGCTTCTACCGGGGGCTGTCGGAGTTCTTCACGGCGTCGACCTCGAACGAAGTGCCGCTGATCGCCGTCGGTGCGGACGGTCGGGGCTCGGCGGCGTTCGTCACGCAGACGGCCGCGGCTCAGCCGTACCTCGGTTGCGGAGCACCGGGCGCCGAGCGGTGCTGGCTGGTGCTCGTGCCGCGAGGGTCGCACTCGGGCACGCGCCAGGGCGACGCGAACGCGACCTGCAGTGAGATCGCGGCGCGCGCGGGTGACCTCTTCGGCCGCAAGAGCCTCACGCAGGACGGCTCTCCCCTGTCGCCCCAGTGCTCGTTCTGGCAGGACCGCATCGTGGTGCCGCTCGACTTCGACAACCCGTTCACCTCGTGCAAGTCCGGCGCCGCCGAGAGGCGGATCATCGGGTCGGAGTTGCTGTCGGCGGCGATGTCGTCGTGGCAGTCGGCGCTGTGTGCCACGACCTCCGTGCCGTACTCTCTGGCGACGAACTCCGGAAACCTCGCTCGCGCCCAGCTGTTGCAGGGGCAGGCGGGCATGGCCGTGGTCTCCCGACCCGTCACGGCATCGACCATCGGCGCGGCCGACCCCGCGCTGCTCGATGGCACCGACGTGCGTCATGCCCCCGTCGCCAACACCGCCGTCGCCATCGGGTTCATAGGCGAGCAGCAAGACATGTCGATCATCTCGACTCTCAAGCTCACACCGCGCCTCGTTGCGAAACTGCTCACCCAGTCGTATCAAGCGATGGTCCCCAGCGAAGCGGCCAAGTTCGATCAGACCCAGGGCAAATCGAAGCCGTTCCTGCGGTTCGAGGAGATCACTCTAGACCCCGAGTGGATCGCGCTCGGCAACCCGACGAAGCTCTCCGGCGCCACCAGGGGCATCTGGCTCTCGGTCGGACCGCAGGGGGACGATGCGATGGCGCTCCTGTGGAGATACGTGCTGGCCGACGCCGATGCCCGCGCCTTCTTGAACGGCGCTCCTGACCCGTGGGGGGCGACCGTGAACCGCTACTACCTCCCGCCGGGCGCGAAAGACGCCGCCGGCGGAGGCACCGATCTTCTGAGTGCGCCTCTGGAGACGATGCCGAAGGCCGATCAGACGTTGTTCCCCAGCGTGGAGGACGCGAAAGAACGCACGCGCGGGCTGCAGGTCGACTCGGTCGGTTACGTGCCCTACTCGGGGTCGTTCCACGCCAACGCATCGCGTATCACACGGGTCGACACGCAGCTCACGAACACCTGGGACCCCAACAAAGCGAACTCGGCCAACGAGAACGGCGGATGGGCCACGAACCCGCCGTACGTCCAGGGGAGTACAAGCGGGAGGTTGACGACCGGTCTCGTCACCGCCCCCGATGCCGACCTCTACCACCTGGGCACCGCCGAGCTGGCACTGCCGCTGTCGACGGTCACGACGGCCGAGAACGTCGCCTCATCGAGAGAGTTCGTAGCGCTCAGCGACGCGTCCGTCGCGGCCGCGATCGCGGCGGCACCTGCCGACGCGACAACCGGTGTCGCGCAACCCGATCCCGCGAGAGTCGGGTCGGGCCAGTACCCGCTGTCCACCACCCTCTACGGCGCGGTGAACCTCGCGGGCACCGCCACCGCGAACACACGCGCGGAGTACGCGGACTTCATCGACTATGCCGCCGGAGCTGGAAATGTGCGAGGCCTCGCTCGAGGGAAGCTGCCTGCGGGATACGTGCCCCTGACGGCATCTCAGACCGACGCGGCGCGTGCCGTCGCCACAGAGCTCCGCTCCGGTGCGAACTCGCCGTCGGGGGAAGCGCCCACTGACGATCGCCGCTCCGTCGGATCCACCTC
>CANSLE010000248.1 GCA_947647645.1 uncultured Microbacterium sp. | reverse complement strand
GGCCTCCTCGACCCGACGATCCGCGGTGGCCGGCTTCCTGCTCGCTCTTCCGCCTGTCCTCGTCATCACCCTCTTCGTCGGTGTACCCGTCGTGCTGGCGCTCGCGTTCAGCGTCGGCTTCACCGGCGGCCTCAACTCGGTCGCCGCCGCCGTGGGCCAGAACGTGCACCGTGCCGACGGCGCCGTGCCGACCTTCGCGGCCTACGGAGACGTCTTCGCGACGGAGGCGTTCTGGCAGAATCTCGCGCTGACCCTCGTCGTCACCCTCGTCAGCACCCTGCTCGTGCTCGCGCTCGCGGGCGGGATCGGTCTGTATCTGCGGCTGCACGGCGGCCCGCTTTCCCGCCTTCTGTCGGCGATCGCGATCGTGCCGCTGTTCGTCCCCGTCGTGATCGCCTCCTGGGCGATCCTCACCTTCTACTCCGCGGACGGGTTCCTGCGGAGCCTCTTCGCCCAGGTCGGGCTCGAGGGTCCCGTCTGGTCATACTCGGCGATCACGATCGTGATCGCCTCGGCGTGGACCTCGCTGCCCTTCGCCGTGCTGATGATCACCTCCGGGCTGCAGTCGGTGCCGGACGCTCTGATCGAAGCGGCCAGGGATGCCGGGGCGGGCACGGCTCGGATCGTGCGCACCGTCTTGCTGCCGATGAGCGCCGTGCCGATCGTCATCGCGGTGACCTTCACCGCCATCGGCGTGATCGGCTCCTACACCGTCCCCTACTTCACGGGTCCGAATGCCCCGACCATGCTGGGCGTCGCCCTCGCGAACTACTTCACCTCGTACAACCAGCCTCAGCAGGCGCTCGTGATGGCCTTCACGGTGTTCCTGGCGGCGGCGGGCATCGGAGCGCTCTACGTCTGGGCGAACTTCCGCAGCGCCCGCCAAGAGGGGAGGGTCTGATGCCGCGCGTCGTCTCCACCGTGCTGCGTTCGACTGCGTCCGTCGCGTTCGCGGTCGTGATCCTGGTGTTCGTGCTCGGGCCGCTGGTCTGGCTCGGCACACACGCCTTCGCGGACACCTGGACGTATCCGAACCTGCTCCCGGACTCGTGGACGCTGCGCTGGTGGGAGACGGTGTTCCACGATCAGGCGCTCGGCTCGTCCATCCAGAACTCGCTGCTGATCACCCCGGTGGTCGTCCTGGTCTCCGCGGTCGTCTGTCTGCCCGCCGCGTACGCGTTCGCGCGCTACGAGTTCCCGGGACGACGGCTGTTTCTCATCGGGCTGTTCGCCACCAACGCGTTCCCCCGGATGGGCCTGTTCGCCACCCTCGCCTCCCTCTACTACGCGCTCGGCTTGATGAACACGGTCGCGGGCGTCGTGGTGGTCCAGCTGCTCGGCACCGTCGTCTTCATGACCTGGATCCCGGCCGCGGCCTTTGCCGCGGTGCCGCGGTCACTGGAGGAGGCGGCGCGCGACGCGGGAGCATCCCGCGCTCGGACGTTCTTCACCGTGACGCTCAGGATGGCGCTCCCCGGCATCCTCGTCGGCGCGGTGATGGCCTTCCTGGCGGCGTTCGATGAGGCGCAGGGCACCTACCTGGTGGGTGCGCCCGACATCCTCACGATGCCGACCGCGATGTACAGCCTCGTCCTCAACTACCCCAAGCAGGTCGCGGCCGTGTTCTCGATCCTGCTCGCCATCCCCTCGGTGGCGCTGCTGCTCGCGGTGCGCAAGCACGTGATGGGCGGCCAGCTGGCCGAGGGCTTCCAACTCAAGTGAAGGAACTCCTCATGTCCTCTCCGCACCACGCCCGTCCGCCCGAGACGTCCTCCGACGACGGTCTGCGCCTCAGCGGCCTCAGCAAGACCCTCGGCGCTCGGACCATCATCGACGACCTGGATCTCACCGTCCACCGCGGCGAGCTGGTCTCGCTGCTGGGGCCCTCCGGATGCGGCAAGACCACGACGCTCCGGATGATCGCCGGCTTCCTTCCCCCCGACGCCGGCCGCATCACGATGGCCGGGCGCGACGTCACCCATCTCGGGCCCGACAAGCGGCCGAGCGCGATGGTGTTCCAGAACTACGCGCTGTGGCCGCACATGACCGTCGCCAAGAACGTCGCCTACCCCCTGCGCCTGCGTCGCCTGCCGCGCGCACAGATCGCGGAGAGCGTCGATCGGATGCTCGAGCTGGTCAACCTGATGCACCACCGAGACTCCCGACCGCCGCGCATCTCGGGCGGCGAGCAGCAGCGCGTCGCCCTGGCCCGCGCGCTCGTTCAGGAGCCCGATGTGCTTCTGCTGGACGAGCCGCTCAGCAACCTCGACGCCAAGCTGCGCGTCAAGGTGCGCGAGGACATCCGGGAGCTGCAACAGCGCCTGGGGATCACCACCGTCATCGTCACGCACGATCAGGAGGAGGCACTCTCGATCTCCGATCGCATCGCGGTGATGAACGCCGGCCGCATCGAGCAGTTCTCGTCCCCCGCGGAGCTGTACGCGCGGCCGGCGACCGAGTTCGTCGCCACCTTCCTCGGGGCGCTCAACCGGTTCGAGGGCGGGTTCGACGGAACCCGTATCGTCGCCGGCACAGACGTCGTCGGCATCCGTCCCGAGAGCGTGTCCTTCACCTCCGAGCCGCGCCCCGGCGCGTTGCGCGCGTCGGTCGAGCGGGTCGTCCCGCACGGTCACTTCAACGAGCTTCGACTGCGACGCGAGGATGCGACCCTCGCGGCGTATGTGTCGGGCACGCCGCCGCTTCCGGGGACGGAGGGCTTCGCCTCCGTCGACGCCGCGCTGCTCTATCGCGACGGCCTCCTGGTGCCTTCCACCGAGGCGGTGAGCGCGTGACCGTCTCCGCCCTCCGCGTGCGCGCCTGCGCTCACCGCGGCGACTCCTCGCTGCTGCGCGAGAACACCCTCCCGGCCATCCGGTCCGCCATCGCCAAGGGCGCGGACGTCGTCGAGATCGACGTGCGGCTCACGGCCGACGGCGACGTCGTCGTGCTCCACGATCCGACTCTCGAGAGGCTGTGGGGCGACGATCGCGCCATCGCGCACGTGTCCACCGTCGAGCTCGAGGCGTTCGGCGACCTCGATCGACGTCCCCCGCTGCTCACCGACGTGCTGCCGCTGTTCGCAGGCTCGACCAGCCGGCTGGTCGTCGATCTGGACGACCAGCGCTTCGCGGCGCCCGCCCACGCGGTGGTCTCGGCCTTCACCGCCGACACCGGGACGACCGTCGACTGGTGTGGGGATCTGGGCGGGATGCGGGTGCTCCGCGCCCTGGACCCGACCGCCAGGATCTGGATGCCCTGGAGCCGTCTGCGCGTGCCGACAGCCGACGAGGTGGCCGAACTGGCGCCGGTGACCGTCAATGCGCCGTTCTGCGTCGTCGACGACCGCTTGGTCCGCGGCGTGCACGACCTGGGACTGACCGTGACCGCATGGACGCTCGACGAGACGGCGGAGCTCACCCGCGCCCGCGCGCTCGGGGTCGACACCATCACGACCAATCGGCTCGATCGCCTGCTGAGCCTGCTGAGCGGGGCGGCGCGGTGAGCCCGGAGGAGCTGGTCGCCGCGCATGCCCTCGCATGCGAGCTCGGGCGCTGGGCGATCGCGCAGACGAAGAGCCACCGCGTCACGACGGTGAGCATCAAGTCGGATCCGGCCGACCTCGTCACCGAGCTGGACCGCTCGATCGAGCGGCACGTACGCGAGCAGGTCCAACGCCGGTTCCCGGACCACGCGTTCGTCGGCGAGGAGTACGGCGGCCACGCGGTTGCGGGGCGGCCGACCTGGTACCTCGACCCGGTCGACGGGACGACGAACCTCGCCAACGGCATCCCGTGGACCGCGTTCTCCCTCGCGGTCGCCATCGACGACCGCCCGCTCGCCGGCGTCGTCGCGGACCCGTGGCGCCAGGTGCTCTTCGACGCGATCGCCGGCGCCGGGGCACGCCGCAACGGCGTCGCGCTCACCCTGCGCGCGGGAGCGTCGCTGGCGGGTGGCGCGGTCGGCAGCGAGCTGGCGGGGCATCGCGCGTGGCCCGGGATGCTCGAGTTCTCCCGCGCGCTCTCGGCGGAGTTCTGCACGCTGCGGATCATGGGCTCCTGCACGCTGACGCTCCTCGGCCCCGCGGCCGGTCGCGGCGTCGGGGGCGTCGTCCACCGGTTCAATCCCATCGACCATCTCGCAGCCGTGCTGATCGCGCACGAGGCGGGCGCC
>CANSLE010000247.1 GCA_947647645.1 uncultured Microbacterium sp. | reverse complement strand
GGGGTGGGGGCGGGGGCCCAACCCGGGGGGGTGCATGCGGGGCCCGGGGTGCGCGGCGGGGGCGGCCCCGCACCCCGCGCCGCCCCCGACCCGGTGAGACGCTGGCACCGCGGACAGTAGTGGCTGGACCGGTTCATGAAGGAGTCCCGGACGATCGGCCGGCCGCACCGTGGACACGGGAGGCCGTCCCTGCCGTAGGCGTTGAGCGAGTGGGCGAAGTAGCCGGCCTGGCCGTTCACATTGACGTACTGCGCGTCGAAGCTCGTGCCGCCTTCGGCCAGCGCCTTGAGCAGCACCGCGCGCACCTCGGCGAACAGGCGGCGCACCGCGCGGACGCTGAGGGCATCGCCCGGCGTCTCGGGATGGATGCGAGCGGCCCACAGCGCCTCATCCGCGTAGATGTTCCCGATGCCGCTCACGACGGTCTGATCGAGGAGGATCCGCTTCACCGCCGAACGCTTGGCGCGTACCCGAGCGACGACGGCCGCCTCATCGAAACCGGCGTCGAGGGGGTCGCGGGCGATGTGGATGACCTGCGAGGGAACGCGGGCCTCCTCCGTGCCCCATCCGCCCGGGCGTGCGTCCGCGGTGGGGACCAGCTCATCGATCGCGAGCGAGCCGAATGTCCGCTGATCGGCGAACACCACGGCAAGATCGCCGTGGTCAGGGTGGTGGATGTCGAGGCGCACACGCTCGTGACGCTCCGCCGGAGCGCCGGATGCGCGCAGCAGCATCTGACCACTCATCCCGAGGTGGGCGATGACCGCGTGACGGTCGACGGCGGCAGCGGATGCCGGTGCCAGCGGCATCCACAGGAACTTGCCGCGCCGCGCGACCCCGGTGATGAGGCGACCGGCCAGCGCGCGTTCGAAGGACTCCGCGTCTCCGTCATGCCGGGTCAGCGCGCGCGGATCACGCGCGTCGACGCCGGCGATCCGCGCACCGGTCAGAGCCGGCGCGAGGCCGGCGCGGACGACCTCGACCTCGGGAAGCTCAGGCACGTGCGCTGAGCGTGCGCCACAACGTGAGCGCGGCCGCCATCTCGGCATGCTTCTTGCTGGAGCCGACACCGCTTCCGGAGGTGGTGCCGACGGCGACGGTCGCTGTGAACACGCGGTTGTGGTCCGGCCCCTCCGCCGTCACGGCGTAGACGGGGGCGCTGAGCCCCAGGCGGGCGGCGAGCTCCTGCAGGCTCGTCTTCGGGTCCATCGCCGCCCCGTAGCGATCCGGGTCCGCCATGAGAGGTGCGACCAGTCGCAACACCAGTGCGGTGGCCGCGTCGGGCCCCGCGGACAGATACGTCGCGCCGATGACCGCTTCCATCGTGTCGGCGAGGATCGAGTCCTTGTCGCGGCCGCCGGTCTGGTCCTCACCGCGACCGAGCCGCAGATGATCCCCGAGACCGATGCCGCGAGCCACTTCGGCAAGGGCGACGGTGGACACGACACTCGCACGGCGTTTGGCCAGCGCCCCCTCCTCGAGGTCGGGGTGCGACACGAACAGGTGCACCGTCACGGCCTGACCGAGGATCGAGTCTCCCAGGAACTCGAGCCGTTCGTTGTGCGGGATTCCCCCGTTCTCGTACGCGAAGGAACGGTGGGTGAGCGCAACCGACAGAAGCTCGGGGTCGAGATCGACCCCGAGCTTGTCGGTGAGCACACGGTGCTCGATCACGGCATCCGCCATCAGATGGCCGCCGCGATCAGATGTCTGCGACCTTGCGGCCCTTGTATTCGAGGAACAGCTCGGTGCCCTGCGAGTCGGTGACGACCTTCGCCTGGTGCGGGCGGCTGTAGACGACCTTGCCGTTCTCGACGGTCTTGACGAGCGTGGGGGCCTCGGCCTTCCACTGCGCGCGACGCGAACGAGTGTTGGAGCGGGAGACCTTCCGCTTCGGGGGGTTACCTGCCATGGCTAGCTCTTCTCTGTATCGGTGGCGACAGGGCGCGAAGCCTCGTCGTCAGGGTCTGGGGTGAGGGCCTTCAGCGCGGCCCAGCGCTCGTCGATCGGGATCTCCGGCACGGTTCCTGCGGCCAGCTTCTCACCCGTGATGGGGTCGAGCCCCGGGCAGTCCGGCTGGCACACCGGCTGGAACGGAAGCGAGAGGACGATCGCATCCCTGACCGGAGTTTCAAGATCCACGTGGTCGTCTTGAACCTCGAAGTCGATCGCTTCCGTCCCAGGATACCCGAAGAGCTCCTGAAACTCGACTTCGACAGGCTGGACGATGTCGGTGAGGCAGCGTCCGCACACGCCGGAGACCGTGGTGTCGATCTCGGCCGTGACCAGGATTCCCTCGTGGACCGACTCCAGACGCACCGCCAGATCGATCGGCTCGCCCTCCGCGACGGCGACGAGACCCTCACCCCACTTCGCGGGAGCTGGGACCTCGACGTCGAACTCGCGCATCTCGCCGGAGCGGTGCGCGATGTCGCGCACCGGGAACACGAAGGGACCGCTCACATGCTTTCTGACCACTCCGCAATGGTAGCCGCCCCACCGACGTCCCGGCCGTCAGCGCGCTCCGGTGCCCGGGTCCAGGAAACGGGCCACCGCACCGGGCACGTACGGCGAGACGTCTCCGCCGAGCGCCGCCACCTGGCGAACCAGTGAGCTCGAGACGAGGGCATGGGCGGGATCGGGCAGCAGGAACACGGTCTCGATGTCGGCGAGGTGCCGGTTGACGATCGCCATCGGCGTCTCGTACGCCACATCGATCTGGGAGCGGATTCCCTTGACGAGGACCCCCGCGTCGACGTCCTGCGCGTAGTCGACGAGCAGTCCCACGCTCCACGACGCCACGACCACATTGCCCTCGACCCCCTCTTCGCCGATCGACTGCTCGAGAAGGCTCAGCCTTTGGGCGATCGGCAGCATCGCCTCTTTGCCGGGATTGTGCACGACGAGCACATGGAGTTCGTCGTAGAGCGCGGCCGCGCGTCGGATGACGTCGAGATGACCGAGGGTCGGCGGATCGAAGGAGCCCGGGACCACCGCGATGCGGTTGTTCATGCGGCTCAGCCTAGCGGCGGCATCCCATGAGCCCCCTCAACGACGTCAGCTCTTGGACAGCGCCGCACGCTCCTGCTGTCCGACCCGCCGTTCGATCGCGCCGACGAGTCCGGGATGACGCACCAGGTCCGGATCGGCCGCGAGGACGCCCTCGGCGGCGGACCGGGCGATCGCGATCAGGTCGGCGTCCGCCACGACGCGCAAGAGCCGCAGTGACGTCCGGGCACCGGACTGGGCGTCGCCGAGCACATCGCCTTCGCCACGCAGCTCCAGATCCACCTCCGCGAGGGCGAAGCCGTCCGTCGTGGAGGCGACGGCGTCCACCCGGGATCGCGCGGGCGTCCCCTCCGGGGCCTCGGTGACCAGCAGGCACAGACCCGGTACCTCGCCCCGGCCGACGCGCCCGCGCAGCTGATGCAGCTGCGAGACGCCGAACCGGTCCGCTTCGAGGATGATCATGGCCGACGCGTTCGGGACGTCGACGCCGACCTCGACGACGGTCGTCGCGACGAGCACGTCGATCTCGCCGGCCGCGAACGCCTGCATGACCGCGTCCTTCTGCTCACCCGGCATCCGCCCGTGGAGGATCGCGACGCGCAGCTCGTCGAAGGCGGGGATGCCGGCGAGGAGCTTCTCGACCTGGACGACCCCCCACCTCGTGCGGGTCTGTTCGCCCTCCATGACGTTGGCGTCGGCGGGCGCGTCGTCCGCGGCATCCTTCGCGTCCTTGCCGGTCGCCTCCGCGTCGATCGCGGCGCACACGACGAACACCTGGTGCCCCGCAGCGACCTCCTCCGCGGCGCGCTCCCACACCCGACCGAACCAGCCGGGCTTCTCGGCGAGGGGGGCCACGTAGGTGCTGATCCCCGCGCGACCGGCGGGCATCGTGCGGATGGTGGAGACGTCGAGGTCGCCGAAGACGGTCATCGCGACGGTGCGCGGAATCGGCGTCGCGGTCAGCACGAGCACGTGCGGCGCCGTCCCCTTCGCCCGTAGCGTCTCGCGCTGCTCGACCCCGAACCGGTGCTGTTCGTCGACGACGACGAGACCGAGGTCGGCGAACGTGGTCGAGGCACTCAGCAGCGCGTGCGTGCCGACGACGATGCGGGCCTGCCCCGACGCCACCCGCAGTGCGGCCTTGCGCCGCTCGGGCGCGGACAACTGCCCGGTG
>CANSLE010000246.1 GCA_947647645.1 uncultured Microbacterium sp. | reverse complement strand
CGAGGGAGTGTCGGCGTGCTCACGCCACCGATCCTACGGGGCGCCCCAGATCGCGATGCTGGCGCGCTCCCAGCGGTCCCCGCCGGAGAGCTGGGCCTCGTCCGCGGCCGCCGCGGCCGCGGCGACGAGGTCGTCGAGGTCGTAGCCGACGAGGGCGACGCTCGCCCAGCCGATGCTCGCCGACAGGCGCACGTCGATGGACTGGTCGCTCGACATGGTCGACACGCGTTCCAGCAGCGCGCGCAGCAGGGGGCGCACCGCCGCCTCGTGGCGGGGCAGGAGCACCAGCATCCGCGTCGCCTCCACGCGGTCGAGGTCGGCTTCGGCGGGGAAGACGGCCGACACGTCGGAGGCGAAGCGGTCCAGCACGCGGGTGTAGGCCAGCGCACTGGAGGCCTCGCGCAACGCCAGCGGGTCGTCGAGGCGGACGTCGAGCACCGACCACCAGGCGTCGTCGAAGCGCTCGGCGCGCGCGAGGCGATCGCGCGCGACGGCGCGGAAGCCGACCGCGTCCCCGTCGCGACGCGGGGCCTCGGCACGCACGAGCAGGAGGAGCGTGACCAGCGCGGTGACGAGCGTCACGATGGCGACCGCCGGTGCGTACTGATGGGCCATGAGCAGAGTGGCCTTCCCCCCGCTCGCCGCCCGCATGAGCCCGGACACGAGCCAGATGAGTGCGAAGACGCTCACGAGGCCCGCAGCGACGGTCAGGGGAAGCGTCGCCGCGCGCTGTGTGGTGCGCACTGCGAACAGCTCGACCACGATCGCGGCGGAGACCGCGGCGACGAGCACGAGACCGACCGTCATGATCAGCGGCTGCGCGGGGGTGCCGGTGCCGAACGTGAGCGCGACGCCGATCAGCGCGGACAGTAGCAGCGTCGGCACGAGCAGGATCCAGCGCCGTCCGACGCGCACGCGGATGCCGACCCAGATCAGACCGAGTCCCGCGAGGTTGAGCGCCTCCGCGATGGCGTGCGGCCACACGCCGCCGAGGGGCTCGGCGGCGGCGTTGAAGTAGGTGGACACCATGGCCGCGACGAACGCGCTCGCCCAGATGGCCGACTCGCGGGACGGGTGCGGCAGGAACCCGAGGCCGATCATGATCGTCGTGCAGACGGTCGACAGCGTGATGAGCAGCGGCTGGATCTCGGTCATCGTGCGTTCCCGCTCTCGTCGTCGCGCCCGGGTACCAAGGGAAGGCGGATCGTGACGGTCGTTCCCGATCCCAGCGCGCTGTCGAGTGCGATGGTGCCGCCGTTCTCCTCCACGATCGTGCGGGCGATCGACATCCCGAGTCCTGTGCCGGGGATGCCGCTGGCCGTCGCGCTGCGCGCGCGGAAGTAGGGTACGAACACACTATCCAGATCCGACGAGGCGATGCCGATGCCCGAGTCCTCGACGGTCAGGACGGCATCGTCACCGTCTCGTGCGGTGTGCACCCGGACCGCCCCGCCCCGGGACGTGTACTTGATCGCGTTGCTGATGACGTTGTCGACGACCTGGCGCATCCGGAAGCCGTCGCCCGACACCGGCAGCGGCTGGTCGCCGTCGCGGATCAGGGCGATGTCGGCGGATGCCGCGGCGGGCGCGAACGCGTCGACGGTGGAGACCGACAGCGTGCGCAGGTCGAAGCCGTCGGCGTGGTCCACGGTGCGATGGCTGTCGAGCAGCGATCCCGTGAGGGTGATCATGCGCTCGGCCGCGCCTTCGATGAGGGCGGCGTGTTCGCGTTGGGAGGGGGTGAGGTCGTCGCTGTCGAGCAGGAGGTCCGCGTGACCGAGGATGACGGTGAGAGGGTTGCGCAGCTCGTGCGAGACGGCGCTGGTCGCGGCCCGTTGCTGGCGGCGTTCGAACTCGTGGGCGGTGACGTCGTCGAGCTGGATGATCGAGACCTCGGCATCCGGTGCGGATTCGTGCACGAGGGTGCGGCCGCGGATCGACATCGACATCGCCCGCCAGTTGCCGCTCGCGTCGTAGAGCCAGATCACCTCGTTCTCGATGCGCTCCCCGCGGGCCGCGCGCGCGGTCGAGGTCTCTTCCCGGGGGAGTGCCGCGCCGCGGTAGCCGTCGTATTCGACGGCGCGCGGCGGATGCCGGTAGTCGTCGTTGTCGTAGGCGTAGAGATGACGGTACGCGGCGTTGGCGAGGTCGATCTGGCCCCGGGCGCCCACGCGAGCCAGCGCGGTGCTGATCGTGTCGAAGAGACCGTTCGCGCGATCTTCTTGGATGGTCATGCGCGCGACGGCGCGATCGAGCTGGTGCGTCTGGCGGCGGATGAGGAGGCGGAAGGCGCGGGTACGTCGCGCCCCGTGGTTCATCGCCACCCCCAGAAACCCGAGGGCGAGCAGGACGATGACCATGTCGAGCGGCGAGGTGGTGGGGGCGCTGGGCACGGCCCAGCGGGACAGTTGCAGCGCGAGCACGATGGTGAGAGTGGCCGCGATGGCGGCCATCGAGTAGTAGGTGGCCACCCAGGCGATGGGGACGACCCAGAGATAGCCGAGGGCGTCGTCGGCCATTGCGAGCAGGCCGATGGCGGCGGCATCGATCAGGGGCAGCGCGATGACGCCGTCGCGGTGTCGCGCCCAGGGGGTGACGAGCGCGGCGACCGTGGTGACCGCGATCAGGCTGAGGCCGGCGAGGAAGGCGACGTCGCCGAAGAGCTGTGGATCGAGCAGCGCGGTGCCGACCGCGACGGCGACGGTGCTGAACCCGACGACCAACTGCCACTGCCACACGGACCTCACGACGGTGCCGATCAGCTGGCTGTCGGCCCATCGACTCTCGACACGGGGGGTGGTCATGGGTTCCTCACTCCGCAGTCTATTGAGCGTCCTCCGCGCGCGTCGCAGCGTCGTCGGTGCCGCCCGCCCGGGGAAGCAGCAGGGTCGCCTTCATGCCGTGTCCGGGAAGGGAGACGAGCGTGACCTCGCCGCCGTTGCGGCGTGCGAACATCCGGGCGATCGGCAGGCCCAGGCCGGTGCCGGGCATGGCACGCGCCTCCGATTGCTCGCCGCGGTAGAACGGGTCGAAGACCTGAGCGAGCGCGTCCGGTGCGACGCCCGGGCCGGTGTCGCTGACGGTGATCATGACATCGTCTGCGACGGCCGCCACCTCGATGTGGATGTGGCCACCCTCGGGCGTGAACTTCACGGCGTTGGAGACGAGGTTGCCGAGGGCGCGGATAGCGTCGTCGCGATCCGCGGCGACGGCGAGGCCGCCGGTCGACGCGACGGTGATCGTGAGGTCGTGCGCGGAGGCGGTGTCCACGTGGCGGCCGACGACGATCGTCACGAGGTCGGACGCGGCGATGTCCACGATGTGCGGCCGCTCGGCCTGAGCGCGGCTGAAGGCGAGCAGGTCGTCCAGCATCCCGGCCAGGCGGCTGGTGTTGCGGCGGACGGCGTCGACCCAGGGGACCGCCTCGCTCGGCAGGTCGAGCTCGCCGAGCAGCTCGGTGTAGCCGGCGATGATCGTGATGGGCGTGCGCAGCTCGTGGCTGGTCGTGGCGAGGAAGTCCTGACGCTGCCTCTCGAGGTCGTAGCGCACCTGGAGGGTCGCGGCGGTCGCCCGCGCGGCTTCGGCGCTGGCCTCGGCGGCGTCGAGGGCTGCGCGCGCGTTGATGAGTGACTCGTTGCGTTCCGTCGTCGTCGACAGCGTGAAGATCGCGATGGCTGCGAGGAAGACGCCCACGGTGACGGCGAGGGCGTTGGTTTCGGCGGAGGACAGCGTGAAGACACCGCTGAGCCTACCGATCACGACGGTGACGATCGCGATCACGAGGGCCTGCGCGTGAGCGAGGCGGGGAGGGAAGCGCAGCGTCGCCCAGACGAGGGGGATGAAGGTGAGGAAGGCGAGGGGCAGCTGCTCGAGGGGCCCGATCCCGGTGGCGAGGATCAGAGCCATCACGATGAGCTGGGCGATGAGCTCGCCCGCGGCGGGGTGTGGCTGTGGCTGCGGATCGAAGAGCGCGATCGGTGCGATCAGCACGATGGCGGAGAAGTGCGCGGTGCCGGCGGCGAGTGCCGACGGCAGTGCGTCCGGCCCGCCGAACATCGCGTTGACGACGGCGACGAGCAGGGCGAAGGCGAGGGTGCAGAGGGCGGACAGCGCGATGAAGCGGACGGCGTCGTTCGTGGTGCGCAGCCGGGCGTCGTCGCGTCCGCGCAGAAGGAGCCACGCGA
>CANSLE010000245.1 GCA_947647645.1 uncultured Microbacterium sp. | reverse complement strand
CCGCCGTGCAGGCGCTCTCGGCGGGGTTCGCCGACGCGACCCGCTGGTCGCTGCTGGTCGCGTCGGCCTTCCTGCTGCTGGGCCTCGTCGGTGCCGCACGCCTGCGGACCTTCGCCCGCCGCTAGGCTCGGGCCCATGCGCATCGCCGTCACCGGGGCATCCGGAAAGCTGGGCACCGTCGTCGTCCGCGAGCTCCGAGAGGCGGGCCACGACATCGTCGGGATGGACGTCGTCGGCGCCCGCGGCGCCGGCTTCGTGCAGGTCGACTTCACCGACTACGGCCAGACCGTCGACGCCCTCCAGGCCGTGAACGACCAGCACGACGGCCTCGATGCGGTCGTGCACCTCGCGGCGATCCCGGCGCCCGGCATCCGATCGGACGTCGCCACGTTCCACAACAACATCGCCGTCACATTCAACGTGATGTGGGCGGCGATCCGCCTCGGGATCACGCGCATCGTCACCGCCTCGAGCGAGACGGTGCAGGGGCTCCCCTTCGACGTGCCGCCTCCCTACCTCCCGGTCGACGAGGACTACCCGGCACGTCCCGAGTCGGTCTACTCGCTCGTCAAGCACCTCGAGGAGACGATGGAGAAGGAGCTCGTGCGCTGGCACCCCGAGGTGTCCATCACGGCCCTGCGCTTCTCGAACGTCATGGTCCCCGCCGACTACGCCGAGTTCGGGTCGTTCGACGCGGATGCCGCTCAGCGCAAGTGGAACCTCTGGAGCTACATCGACGCCCGCGACGGCGCGGCAGTCATCGCCCGCGCGCTCGAGTCGGCCCCCGCCGGCTTCGACCATTTCCTCGTCGCCGCCGGAGACACCGTCATGAGCCGCCCCAACGCGGACCTCGTCACCGCGGTCTTCCCCGGCGTCGAGGTCCGCGGCGACCTGGGCGTCAACGACTCACTCTTCTCGACCGCCAAGGCCGAGCGCCTGCTGGGCTGGGTGCCGCGGCACTCCTGGCGCGACGAGGTCTGATCCGCAGCAGGGATCACAGCCACCCCTTCTCCTGCGCGATCCGCACGCCCTGGGCACGATTGGACGCCCCGAGCTTGCCGATGGCGGCGGAGAGGTTGTTGCGGACCGTCCCCGCCGAGAGGTAGACCTCCGCGGCGATGGACGGGGCATCCCGGCCGTCGGCGGCGAGGCGGAGGATCTGCCGCTCACGCTCGGTCAGCGGGTTCGCCCCCTCGAAGAGGCTCATCTCGGCGAGCACCGGGTCGACGACGCGCAGTCCCGCGTGCACCCGACGAATGGCGTCGGCGAGCTGCTCGACGGACGCGTCCTTGACGACGAAGCCGTGCGCCCCGGCATCCAGCGCGGCGCGCAGGTAGCCCGGGCGGGCGAACGTCGTCACGATGAGGATCCGCGTGCCGGGACTCGCGGAGCGCAGAGCCCGCGTCGCCTCGAGTCCGTCCACGCCGGGCATCTGGATGTCCATCAGGCAGATGTCCGGGCGCGTCGCCGCCACCACGCGGATCGCCTCGGCACCGTCACCGGCGGCGCCGACCACACGCATGTCGGGCTCGAGGTCGAGCCAGGCCGCGACGGCGCCGCGGAGCATCGCCTGATCGTCGGCGAGGACGATGGTGATCTCGGTTGCTGCTTCTGCGCTCACCATGTGATCTCCACCGCCGTCCCGCGCTCGTAGCCGGCGCGCACCGACAGGCGCGCCCCGGCCATCGCCGCGCGCTCGCGCATGCCCCTCATCCCGTGGCCTTCCCTTCCTCGGATGCCGCGTCCGTCATCGCTGACCCGGAGCCCCCCAGGGTGGATCCGCACCGTCACGGCCGAGGCGCGCGCGTGCCGCAGTACGTTCGTCGTCGCCTCCCGCAGGATCCTGCTCTCGGTGAGTGCCTGCGCGGGAGAGAGCGCCTCCGCGTCGCCGTCGACGGCGAACGCGATGCCGGCGGCGCTCAGGGCCGCGCGGCTCGTGGCGAGTTCGTCGGCCAGCGTCGCCCCGCGCACGCCGGCGACCGTCTCGCGCACACCCGTCAGGGCTTCCGCCGTGAGCGCCTCGATGTCCGCCAGCTCCGCGGCGGCGCGCTGTGGATCGGTGTCGATCAGCCGCCGGGCCAGCTGCGCCTTGACCCGAACGACCGTGAGCGAATGCCCGATCAAGTCATGCACGTCGCGGGCGACGGCCTCGCGCCCCTCGCTCGTGGCGAGCTCGACCTCGAGCTGCTGCGCCTGGACCGACCGGACGATCAGCGCCGTCGTGACCGTGTTGACGGTGGCCAGCAGCACGGTGATCGCGAGCACCGCGAGGTAGTCGCTGCCATCGGGAAGGAGGATCACCGCCCCCGCTGCGACCCCGATCCCCCCGGCGACCGTCACCCAGTGCGCCACGCGGGTCAGCCCGTACGAGGCGAACGACATCACGAACGGCACGAAGCTCAGCGCATTGCCCCCGACGGCGGGGATGCTCAGCACGGCGCAGACGATCAGCGCGGCGAAGACCACCCACTGGATCGGCTGCGGCGGCGTGAGAAGTCCCCCACCGCTCCCCCGCATGCCGTTGAGGAACCCGGCGACGTAGAGGACGACGAAAGCGACGAGTGCCACCCAGCCGGTGACGATCCACCCGCTCTCGGCCGTCGAGCGCAGCAGTCCCGCGATCGGATAGATCAGGAAGACCAGCCAGATCACGGCCATGACCCAGCCGTACCGATCCCACACCGAGTCGGGCGCGCTCCGTTCTCCCGCGCCCTCGTCCCTCATGGTCTCGACCCTACCGACGGGCGCGGGAGCGCTTCACACCGACGCCCACGAGCACGGCGAAGACGACCGTCCAGACGACGATGTTGACCGCGACCGCCCAGGGCTGGTCGCTCTGCCCGGTCGTCAGCACGCCGTCGGTCAGCGGCCACCGCGCGAGCGCCACGACACCGTACATCGGCGTGAAGCGCGCGATGTCGAGCATGGTGCCGTCCAGCGGCATGAAGACGTTGCCGAAGAAGCCGAAGAAGGTCAGCGAGATCGACGCGAGCGTCGCGGCACCGTCGGAACGGAACACGAGGCCCATTCCCAGTCCATACAGTCCGAACGGCAGCGCCCCCGCGATCACCAGCATCGCGCAGAGCACCCAGCGCCATCCCTCGCTCACCTCGGCCCCCGTCAGGGCTCCGACCAGGAACACCAGCGCGACCGCCAGCGTCGCGCCCGCCAGCGCGGTGATCAGCTTGGTCGCCGCATAGCCTGCGGTGCGCAGCGGTGTCATCGCGAGCTGGCGCCCCCACCCCTCTGCCGCCTCGACCGCGGCGGCGGACGTCGACGAGGTCATCGCGACGGCGGCGCCGTAGCTCGCCATCGAGACCATCACGTAGAAGGCGACATTGCCGTGCCCCGCCGACGCCGACGCGTACGTCGCACCGGCGCCGAACAGCAGGTACATGCCGACGGGCATCGCCAGGGTGAAGCCGAGCGTGTAGGGGTTTCGCAGTTGGCGCAGCGCCTCCACGCGCAGCATCGTGGGCGAGATGGTGATCGCGTGAGCCATGGGTCAGTCCTCCGTCAGCGCCGCGAAGGCGGTCTCGAGTGTCGGTGCCGTGACCTCCAGGTCGCGGGCACCCGCGGTGAGCAGAGCGAACGCCGCGGCGTCCGCATCCACGGCGCGCAGGCGGATGCGTCCGGCATCCTCGCGGACGTCGCTGATGCCGTCGGTCGCGGCCAGGGCACCGAGGAGCGCCGCGCCGCCGTCAGCGGGAAGGGTCGCGGCGACCGTGCGAGCACCGAGGCTCGCCCGCAGCTGCGCGGTCGGGGCGTCCGCGACGATCCTGCCGCGGTGCATCACCACCGTGCGGCGAGCGAAGTGCTCGGCTTCCTCGAGGTAGTGCGTGGCGAAGACGATCGTGCGCCCGGCATCCGCCTCCGCCCGCATCACGTCCCAGAACCGCTGGCGCGCCGTCACGTCCATGCCGGCGGTCGGCTCGTCGAGGATGAGGATGTCGGGGTCCGCCACGAGCGCCAGGGCGAACCGCACGCGCTGCTGCTCACCGCCGGAGCACTTCGACACCCGACGGCGCGCGAGCGGTTCGAGCCCCGTGCGCCGCATCACCTCGGGCACGCGGCGAAGCGCCTCACGGCCGTGCAGCGAGGCGATCACCTCGACGCTCTCGCGCACCGTGATGTCCCCGAGCAACCCTCCGGTCTGCAGCACGGCGGCGATGCGACCAGATGCCGCG
>CANSLE010000244.1 GCA_947647645.1 uncultured Microbacterium sp. | reverse complement strand
GCGCCGGGGGCGACCACGAGCGCGTCATGGCCGGCGTCGGTGAGGTGGCGGACCGACTGCAGGACCGAACCGGTGACGCCGTTCATGTGAGGCAGGAACGACTCGGCGACGAACGCGACTCTCATGGCTCCAGCGTCGCGGGTCCGGAGCGCGCGTGGAGCAGGAACGGGCCCGCGGAACGCAGTGTTCGCCCAACGCTCCCCCGCCCGTCACCGCGAGGTCATCGCCGCTCCCCGCGTTCGCTGGGCGTTCATGGGCACGTGATACCCCGGGACGATGACGGACGCATGGCTGCAGGCTCTGGCGCACAGTCCGTGGGCCCTTCCGGCGATGGCCGCCCTCGTCGTGGGCGACGCCTTCCTCGTCGTGATCCCGGGCGAGGCCGCGGTGACCACCTTCGGCGCGCTCGCCGTCGCGCAGGGCTCGCCCCCGCTCGCGGCCGTCATCGCCGTCGCCGCCTTCGCGGCCCTGACCGGCGACCTCGGCTGCTACCTCATCGGCCGCACGGCAGGGCTCGAACGATGGCGCTGGATGCGCAGCCCGAGGGTGATGGCGGCTTTCGGCTGGGCGCGGACCGCCCTCCACCGCCGCGGCGCCACGATGATGTTCACGGCCCGCTTCATCCCGTTCGCCCGCCTCGCCGTGAACCTCGTCGCGGGGGCGTCGCGGATGCCGATACGGCGATACGTGCTGCTGGCCGCGCCCGCGGCGAGCGCATGGGCGCTCTATCAGGCGCTGCTGGGCGCCGCCGTCGCCGCGATCATTCCGGGCGGCACGGTCGCCACCGTGATCGTCTCGGTCGCGTTGGCAATCGTGCTCGGCGGCGCCGCCGACACCCTGGTCTCCCGCGCACAGCGACGCCGCGCCCCCGAGAGGGTCGCGGCGCCGGTCGTGCCGACGACGACCGCCCCGAAGGCATCGAGATCGATGCGGCCCGCTGTCGGCGACCGAGACCGATGAGCGCTGGCGACGACCCGACGTCCGTGCTAACAGCCGGACCACCCGTCGGGACCCGTGGAGCCGGCCGCGTAATCCTCCAGCGGCACCTCACCACGGCGCCAGGCATCGCGGACGGGCTCGACGATGCGCCAGCATTCCTCGGCGGCGTCACCGCGGACGGCGAGCATGGCGTCCCCGTCGAGGATCGCGGCGAGCACTTCGGTGTACGCCGCCTGCGCGCCGAGCCCCAGATCGGCCTCGAGCGTCGCCCGGTGGAGGTCGAACGGCTCGTCGCCGCCGTTGACCGAGATCTCCATCGCGAGCTTGTCGGGGCCGAGCGAGAAGCGGATGACGGTGCCGCTCGCGTCACCCGTGAACCCCGCGGGGAGGTGGCGGACGGGGCGCAGGACGATGTCGATCTCCGCGCGCTTGACCGCGAGCGCTTTGCCCGACCGCAACGTGAAGGGCACCCCCGCCCACCGGGCGTTGCGCACCTCGACGGTGACCTGTGCGAGCGTCTCGGTCTCACGGGCGGGATCCACGCCCGGTTCGTCGACGTAGGACGGCATCCGCTCCTCGCCCGCGGTGCCCGCGGTATAGCGCGCCCGGTGGGATGACCGCACGGCGTTGTCGTCCCACACGTGGGTCGCGCGCAGCACCGCCGCCGTCGCGTCGCGCACATCTGCGGGCGCGAGGGCTGCCGGCGGTTCCATCGCGACGATCGCCATGACCTGCAGCAGGTGGCTCTGGATCATGTCGACGAGGGCGCCGGCGTGATCGTAGAAACCGGCGCGGCCCTCCAGTCCGAGGGTCTCGTCGAAGCGGATCTCCACCCGCTCGACGTGCTCCGCCGACCAGATCGGCTCGAGCAGCCGATTCGCGAAACGCGCGCCGAGCACGTCGAGGACGGTCGAGCGGCCGAGGAAGTGATCGACGCGGAAGACCTGCTCCTCAGGCAGGAGCCTCCGCAGCACCGCATTGAGCGCGCGGGCGCTGGCCTCGTCCTCGCCGAACGGCTTCTCCAGCGCGAGGATCGTCCCCTCGGGAAGATCGGACGGCCTCAGGGCGGCGCAGGCGGCCGCCGCGGCGGCCGGCGGCACGGCGAAGTACAGCACGAGCCGGCCGTCGGGCACCGCACCGATCACGGTGCGAAGGCCCGCCGCCGTCGTCGCGTCGGCGGTCACGAACGGTGTGGACGCGACGGCCGCGAACGCGTCCTCGGCATCCGCGTCGCGGAACGCGCTGCGCACGCGGCGGCGCCACTGGGCGTCGCTGAGTTCGGTCCGCCCCACACCGACCAGGTGAATGCGGCGCTCGGGTTGACTCGTCAGCAGGTCGGCGACGGCGGGCAGCAGCAGCCGCTCGGTCAGATCGCCGCTCGCTCCGATGATGGCCAGTGTCGACTCGTCGCTCATGCGCACACCCTACGTCGCGCCCTCTTCCCCGAGGAGCAGGCAGAATCGACCCGTGGCAGATACACATGCGCGATCGAGCTCCCCGTCCGCTCCGATCGAGGACTACGCGCTGCTGAGCAGCAGCCGCACCGCGGCGCTCGTCTCACGGTCCGGATCGATCGACTGGCTCTGCCTGCCGCGCTTCGACTCGGCATCCGTCTTCGCCGCTCTCCTCGGCGACGAGCATCACGGTCACTGGATGCTGCGCCCCTCCGATCCGCGAGCGCGCCCCACGCGCCGCTACGACGGCGACACCTTCACGCTCGTGACCCGGTGGGAGGGGAGCGACGGCGTCGCCGAGGTTCATGACTGCCTCCCCGTCGATCGGCACCATCTCGACTCCGCGAGCCGCACGGACCTCATCCGCCGGGTCGTCGGCATCTCGGGCAGCGTGACCTTCGAGCAGCGGGTCCGCCTGCGCTTCGACTACGCGCGGGCCCTGCCCTGGGTGCGTCAGACCGGCACCGCCGAGGCCCCCGAGCTGACCGCCATCGCCGGCCCCGACGCAGTGGTGATGCGCGGCGCCGCGCTCACCGCCACCGACCATGTCCACCGCGGCTCGTTCCCGATCGCCGCCGGCGAGCATCGGGATCTCACCCTCACCTGGCACGCCTCGCACCGCCCCGCGCCCGAGCCGCTCGACGTCGACGAGGCGCTCGCCCGCACCAGCGACTGGTGGAGCACGTGGGCCGAGCGGATCGACATGCGGGGGCCGCACCGTGAGGCCGTCGTCCGCTCGATGCTGACGCTGCGCGCACTGACGCATCGCGATACCGGCGGCATCATCGCCGCACCCACGACCTCGCTCCCCGAGCAGTTCGGCGGCGCGCGCAACTGGGATTACCGGTTCGTCTGGCTGCGCGACGCCTCGCTCACGATCGAGGTGCTGCTCGGGCTGGGGTTCGCACACGTCGTCACTCATTGGCAGCGCTGGCTGCTGCGCGCGATCGCGGGAGACCCCGCGGACCTGCAGATCGTCTACGGCATCGCCGGAGAGCGCGACCTCCTCGAGCGCGAGCTGGACAGCCTGCCGGGCTACGGGGGCGCCGCACCCGTGCGCATCGGAAACGGCGCAGCGAAGCAGTACCAGGCGGACGTGACCGGTGAGGTGATGACGTGCCTGTTCGCCGCGAGGCAGGCCGGCGTCGGGCAGTCGCGCCTGTCCTGGCCACTCGAACGCGCCCTGCTGGGGCGGGCCGAGACCCGCATCGACGAGCCGGACCGCGGCATCTGGGAGATCCGGGGCGACCCGCAGCAGTTCACGCACTCGCGGGCGATGGTGTGGGCGGCGTTCGACCGCGGTGTCCGGTCCGTGCGCGAGTTCGGCCTCGACGGACCGGACGAGAGATGGGAACGCCTGCGCGACCGGGTGCGCGCCGACGTGGATGCCCGCGGCGTGTCGTCCCGCGGACACTTCGTGCAGCACGACGGCACGGACGCCGTCGACGCCTCACTGCTGCTGCTGCCCGTGGTCGGCTTCTGCGCACCGGACGATCCGCGGATGCTTGCGACCGTCGCCGAGATCGAGCGCACGCTGATGGTCGACGGCCTCGTGCTGCGCTATCGGACCGAGTCCGGCGTGGACGGCCTCGAGGGCGCCGAGAACCCGTTCCTCGCGTGCTCGTTCTGGCTCGTCGAGCAGTATGCCGCGAGCGGCCGGTTCGACGACGCCCGCGCCCTCATGGACCGTGCCTGTGCGCGCGCGAACGACGTGGGGCTGTTGTCGGAGGAGTACGACGTCACCGGGCGGCGCCAGGCGGGCAACACCCCGCAGGCGCTGTCGCACCTGGCGCTGGTGCGCGCGGCATCCGCCCTGGCACGGG
>CANSLE010000243.1 GCA_947647645.1 uncultured Microbacterium sp. | reverse complement strand
GGCCCTCACGGCGCACGGCGCGTCCGCCGCGGACGAGGGCGTCGGCGCGATCGGGCTCAACAGCGCCTATCGCTCGCACGCGTCCCAGACGCGCACCTACAACGGCTACGTCTCCTCGCTGGGTCGCGCCGAGGCCGACAGGCAGAGCGCCCGCCCGGGATACAGCGAGCATCAGACCGGTCTCGCCACCGACGTCGCCGCCTGCAACGGCGGGTGCGGGGCGATCGAGGCCTTCGGGGCCACCCGGCAGGGCGCGTGGGTCGCTGCGAACGCGTGGCGTTTCGGCTTCATCGTCCGCTACGAGAGCGGCTACACCGACATCACCGGCTATCAGGCCGAGCCGTGGCACCTGCGCTACATCGGTCCGGAGCTCGCGAAGGCCTACCACGAGGGCGGCTTCCACACGCTCGAGGAGTTCTTCGGCCTCCCGGCCGCACCCGACTACTGAGCGTCGGCGGTCGCTGCGCGCTGCTCTTGCGGGCGACTGTCGCCGACGAGGTGAAACCCAGTACCATAGATGGTGGGATGCAATGCCACCGGCATCCGTCGTTCTTCGCGACGCGTCCCGCAGATTCGGCACTCGAGGACGAGAGGACGGGCGCATCATGGAGCGCGACATCTACGACGAGGATCACGAGGCGTTCCGCGACGTCGTCAAGGAGTTCCTCAAGCGCTTCGCCACCGAGGAGAAGCGCAAGCAGTGGGAGGCGGACGGGGAGATCGACCGCGCCACCATGCTCGCCGCCGGCGAGGCCGGCATCATCGGCCTAAGCGTCCCCGAAGAGTTCGGTGGCGCCGGGATGCTGCAGGACTATCGCTTCCGCGCGACCGTGCTGGAGGAGACGATCGGGGCCGGCCACGGCTCGCTCGCCGGCGCCTTCGGCATCCAGGACGACCTCGCCGTCCCGTACATCGTGCACATGGGGACCCAGGAGCAGAAGGAGAAGTGGCTCCCGGGGATGGCGACCGGCGAGATCCTCGGCGCGCTCGCGATGACCGAGCCCGGCGCCGGCAGCGACCTGCGCGGCATCAAGACGACCGCGAAGAAGGTCGACGGCGGCTACCTCGTCAACGGCGCGAAGACGTTCATCTCGTCGGGCAAGACCGCCGACATGGTCGTCACGTTCGTGAAGACCGGCGAGGGCAACCGACCGGATGCCTTCAGCCTGCTCATCCTCGAGGACGGCATGGAGGGCTTCGACCACAGCAAGAAGCTCGAGAAGATGGGCTTCCACGGGTGGGACACCGCCGAGCTCAGCTTCACCGACGTCTTCGTCCCGGAGGCGAACCTCATCGGTGGGAAGGAAGGCCTGGGGTTCATCCAGCTCATGATGAACCTCCCGCTCGAGCGTCTGTCGATCGGCGTGGCCGCGGCGGCCGCCGGTGAGGCCGCGTTCGTCTGGACCCGCGACTACGTGCTCAGCCGCGAGGCGTTCGGCGAGCGGATCGCGGACTTCCAGAACACACGCTTCCTGCTCGCCGACATGGCGACCACGGTCGACGTCATGTGGACCTACAACGACCGCGCGATGATGCTCTACAAGGACAAGAAGCTCACCGCCGAAGAGGCGGCGAAGGTCAAGTTCTGGTCGACCGATCGCGAAGCGGAGCTGCTCGACATCGGCGTGCAGCTGCACGGCGGCTACGGCTACATCACCGAGTACCCGATCGCGCGCGCCTACCTCGACGCCCGCGTCCACCGCATCTACGGCGGCACGAACGAGATCATGCGCGACATCGTGTCGCGCCAGATCGTCGGCAAGCGCTGACCCTCGGCATCCGCTTCGCGGCATCCGCCCTGTCGCCGAGAAACCACGTGCGCGCCGAGAAACCGGTGCACAGGTGGTTTCTCGCTGTGGGGGTGGTTTCTCGCGGAGCGTGCGGGGAGTAGCGCA
Source organism: uncultured Microbacterium sp. (assembly GCA_947647645.1). Lineage (GTDB taxonomy): Bacteria > Actinomycetota > Actinomycetes > Actinomycetales > Microbacteriaceae > Microbacterium. The sequence continues at coordinate 2,330 of CANSLE010000243.1, read as the reverse complement.
GGCCCTCCGCGGCGCGGTAGGGCGATGACCGGTCACACCGTCGCGCGGCGTCGGGCCAAGCGCGCCACCCCGGCGGCGCGGAGCCGATCGGCGATGACGATCGCGAGCGCGGTGCCGCCCACACAGGATGCCGCGCACAGCGCGATGAACCCGACGAGGACCGGCGGCGACATGGACCAGAGGTCGAACGACTGCGCCGCGAGGAGCGGATAGACGACGCCGATCATGGCGGCGCCGACGTAGTGCAGCCAGGTGGGCCACCGCCGGTAGAGCGTCACGAGGAACGGCAGCTCGGGGAACAACGCCCAGAACAGCGTCGTCGCGATCGCCGAGACCGTGTAGAACGGGGCGAGCACGAGCCCCGAGATGAGGCCGACCAGCAGACCCGCGAACGGCCGCTGGAGCAGCCGCAGCGCGACGACCGGGGGAACCACCCAGAGGCCCGCGATCGCGACCGACGCGAACGGCGCCATCGTGAACAGCGCCAGCGACAGCCACCACCCCATGGCGAGCGCCGCTCCCGCCGCCACGCCGATCGCTGCGCACGTCAACAGGTACGCCGTCGACACCCTGCCCATCAGGACACCTCCTTCTGCGCCCGCTCCGACCTCGGGGCCGGCGACGCCGCTCCCCGTCGCCAGTATCCGACGAAGCTGATCCTGTCCTTCGGATGTCCCAGCCCGACGAGATGGCGGCGCGCGGCGACCGGCAGCGACTGCTCACCCACGACGAACACGTGCGCATCGGATGCCGGTGCGCCCAGGCGCAGCAGCGCGTCGAGAGCCACCGCGCCGGGGCGCTCCTCGGCATCCCGTACGAGCCATCGCACCTCGACGCCGTCCGGCGCGTCGAATGCCACCACGTCCTCCGGCGACGGGGCCTCGAGCAGTACCGTCCCGGACGCATGTGCGGGCAGCGATGCGCACACCCCGGCGACGGCCGGGACGCCGGTCTCGTCCGCCACGAGGAGCACACGGTCCACTCCGCGCTCGGGGGAGAACCCGAGCCCCTCGTCGATGATCACGACGCTCTCGCCCACGGACGCCGTCTCCGCCCAGCGGGAGGCGGGGCCCGCCGTCGAGCCGGAACCGTGCAGGACGAAATCGACGTCCAGCTCGGGGCCGCCGCTCGTTCCTTCCGCCCGGTGGGCGCGCACCGTGTAGTTGCGCATCACGGGGCGGATACCGTCCGGTATCCGCAGATACCCGAGGTAGCCGAAGATCTTGTTCGCCTTCGCCGGGATGCGCTCCAGCCCCGCGCCCGCGCTGTCGCCGCGGTGCGGCAGGAACAGGCGGAACCACTGGTCGTAGCCCATCGGCGAGAAGCGGGCGATGTCCCCTCCGCCGAGGGTGACGCGCATCCAGTGCGGTGCGAGGCGTTCCGTGCGCACCACCTCCAGCCGGAGGAGGTCCTGGGCCACGGGCTTCGTGAGCCGGGAGTACCGAGACATGGGGGCCTTTCTGTGGGTGACGGTCAGGGCATCCAAGGGAGGAAGGCGACGAGGATGCCGGCGCTCGCCGCCCAGAACACGATCACGAACACGGTGTCCCGGACCCGCCACGGCACGAGATGCCGCTCCGTGCGGTCGGGGTGGGCGCCGAAGGCGCGGGCATCCATCGCGAGTGCCACGCGTTCGGCGTGCCGGATCGCCCCGGCCAGCAGCGGCACGAGGTAGCCCCACCACCGGGCGGCGGCGGCGAGCGGCCCGCGCCCCCCGTTCGCCCCGCGAACGCGATGGGCTTGGCGGATGACGTCGAGCTCATGGCCGAACCGGGGCACGAAGCGGAAGGCCGCCAGCGCCGTGTACCCGATGCGGTACGGCACACGCAGCTGCTGCACGCTCGCCCGCACGAGGTCGGGCCCCGTGGTCGTGAGTCCCGCGATGAGGGCAAGCGCGACGATCGCGGCGAGCCGCAACCCGGTGGCGAAGCCGACGGTCAGCGCGCCGGTCGACAGCGTCCAGCCGCCGATCCGCGCGATGGCCTCGCCCCCGACGCGTGCGGGGTCGGTCCACAGGCTCATCGACAGCCCGATCACCGCCGCCGCCACAGGCAGCGCGACGAAGAGCAGCAGGGCGATCCGTCCGGTGATCCGGGCGCCGACGAGCACGACGGCGTAGGCGAGCACGAGGAAGGCGAGCGGGGTGGCCAGGTCGCGTACGAACACGAGGAGCACGATTGCGGGCAACGGTGCGACCAGCTTCGCCAGGGGATTCACGCGCGCGAGCGGCCGTCCGTCCGCGGCGTCGGTGCGCGCCCAGGGGTCGACAGTCACGGCGCTCACCGGCCCGCGCTCCCCGCGGCATCCGGGTCGGCGAGGGCCGCCTGGCC
>CANSLE010000242.1 GCA_947647645.1 uncultured Microbacterium sp. | reverse complement strand
GATGATCCGCTGGTTCGCCGACGGCGTCGACCCCGACTACGGGCTCCTCGCCTTCCGACGGGTCAGCGAACGCCTCGGGGACACCCCCTGGTTCCTGCGGATGCTCCGCGACTCGGCCGGAGCCGCGGAACGCCTCACCCGCGTGCTGTCCGGGTCACGCTACATCGGCGAGCTCATGGAGTGGATCCCGGAGTCCGTGGCGTGGCTCGACTCCGAGGAGCAGTTGCGTCCGCGGCCGGGCCTGGCGCTGCAGGAGGAGGCGCGGGCCATCCAGACCCGCCACGAGACGGTCGTGGATGCGATGCGCGCGGTGCGCGCACTCCGGCGACGGGAGCTGCTGCGTCTGGCGTTCGGCGCGGTGCTCGGCACCCTCACGATCGACGAGCTCGCCCGGGGGCTCACCACGATCAGCGAGGTGACCATTCAGGCGACCCTCCGCGCCGTGCGCCGCGACGTCGTGGGCCCCGAGGACGCCGCCCTCGATTTCTCGGTGATCGCAATGGGCCGCTTCGGCGGGGCCGAGCTCGGATTCGGCTCGGATGCGGACGTGCTGTACGTCTACGACGCCAACGGCATCGACCCGCAGCGGGCTCACGACCTCGCGATGCGGCTCGTCGCCGGCATCCGCACCTACTCGGAGGATCACCGGGTGTCCTTCGATCTCGATGCGGATCTGCGGCCGGAGGGACGCAATGGACCGCTCGTGCGATCCCTGGACTCCTACACGGAGTACTACCGCCGCTGGTCGCTGTCCTGGGAGGCACAGGCCCTGCTGCGCGCTCGAGGCGTCGCCGGCAGTGTCAAGCTCATCTCGCGCTTCATGGCTCTGGCCGACGAGGTCCGCTATCCCGCCCATCCCGCGCAGCAGGACCTGCGGGAGATCAAGCGCATCAAGGCACGCGTCGAGAACGAGCGCCTGCCTCAGGGTGCCGATCGATCGCGCCACATGAAGCTGGGTCCCGGGGGGCTGAGCGACGTCGAGTGGCTGGTGCAGCTCTGGCAGCACGAGCATGCCCACGACGTGCCGGCCCTGCGGACCACCTCAACACTCGACGCCTTGGAGGCGGCTCGCGCGGCGGGTCTGGCGCCGGATGCCGCGGCGCAGCGTCTCCACGACGCGTGGCGTCTCGCAAGCCGGCTCCGCTCGGCCAACACCCTGTTGTCGGGGCAGACGAGCGACGTTCTTCCCACCGACCGCGGCAAGCTCGACGGCATCGGGCGCCTGCTCGAGTATCCGCCGCGTTCCGCGACGCTGGTCGAGGAGGAGTGGCTGCGCACCGCCAGGCGTGCGCGCCGCGATTTCGAGAAGCTCTTCTACGGCTGAACGCAAGAGCCCGCCGGCGCGGTGCCGACGGGCTCTTGTACGTGCGGAGAACGTCAGACGCCGAAGTACAGCTCGTACTCGAACGGGTGCGGACGCGCGGCGATCGGCTTGATCTCGTTCTCGATCTTGTACTCGATCCACGTCTCGATCAGCTCGGGCGTGAACACACCGCCGGCGAGGAGGAACTCGTGGTCAGCGCGAAGCGCCTCGAGCGAGTCGAGCAGCGAGTTCGGAACCTGAGGGATGTTCTTGGCCTCCTCGGGCGGCAGCTCGTAGAGATCCTTGTCGACGGGCTCGTGCGGCTCGATGCGGTTCTTGATGCCATCGAGACCGGCCATCATCTGCGCGGCGAAGGCGAGGTACGGGTTGCCCGACGCGTCAGGCGCGCGGAACTCGATGCGCTTGGCCTTCGGGTTGCTGCCTGTGATGGGGATGCGGATGGCGGCGGAGCGGTTGCCGGCCGAGTAGACCAGGTTGACCGGAGCCTCGTAGCCCTTCACCAGACGCTTGTAGGAGTTGAGCGTCGGGTTGGTGAACGCCAGGACCGCCGGGGCGTGCGCCAGGAGGCCGCCGATGTACCAACGGGCGATGTCCGACAGCCCGCCGTAGCCCTTCTCGTCGTAGAAGAGCGGCTTGCCCTCGAGCCACAGCGACTGGTGGGTGTGCATGCCCGAGCCGTTGTCACCGAAGAGCGGCTTCGGCATGAAGGTCGCGACCTTGCCCCACTGCTCGGCGACGTTCTTGACGATGTACTTGAACTTCAGGATGTCGTCGGCCGCGTGCACCATGGTGTCGAACCGGTAGTTGATCTCCTGCTGACCGCCGGTGCCCACTTCGTGGTGCGCGCGCTCGAGGATCAGACCGGCGTCGATGAGGTGCAGGCTGATGTCGTCGCGGAGGTCCGCCGTCTTGTCGACGGGGGAGACGGGGAAGTACCCGCCCTTGTATGCCGTCTTGTTGGCGAGGTTGCCGCCCTCTTCGGCGCGACCGGTGTTCCATGCGCCCTCTTCGGAGTCGACGCTGTAGAAGCTGGCGTTCTGCTTCACTTCGTAGCGGACGTCGTCGAAGATGTAGAACTCCGCCTCGGGGGCGAAGAATGCCGTGTCGGCGATGCCCGTGGAGGCGAGGTACTTCTCGGCCTTCTTGGCGACCTGGCGCGGGTCCTTGCTGTAGATCTCGCCGTTGCGCGGGTTGTAGATGTCAAAGAGCATGATCAGCGTCTTCGCCTCGCGGAACGGGTCGATGTAGGCGGTCGACACGTCGGGGACGAGCTGCATGTCGGACTCGTGGATGTTCGCGAAACCGCGGATCGACGAGCCGTCGAAGAGCTGTCCGACCGTGAAGAACTCCTCGTCGACGGTCGAGGCCGGGATGTTGAAGTGCTGCTGCACACCAGGAAGGTCCGTGAACCGGATGTCGAGGAACTTGACGTCCTCGTCCTTGATGAACTTCAGAACCTCGGATGAATCTTTGAACATGGAGTCTCCAAGATCGGGTGTGGAACACGCCTGAACGGGATCAGGCCCGCCTCGACGCTATCGAGGACCGGTTGCCCGTCAGTATCCCCTGTGTTTCGGGGATGTTACGGCGTCGCGGATAAGCTGAGCCGGTGACGGCCGGCACCACTGACAATACGGGACATCTCGACGACGGCTATGCCGGAGAACGGCTCGGGCTCCCGCCGACCGGCGCCGGCAGCATCGCCCGACTCGGACGCCGCATCGCCGCGTTGGCGATCGATCTGACGACCGCGACGGTGATCGCCTACGCCTTCTTCTCGACGATCGACGAGGTCACGGGCTTCCGCAACGCCAACCCGCTCGCGTCGAACCTGATCTTCCTCGCGGTGCAGATCCTCTTCATCCCGACCCTCGGCGGCAGCCCCGGGCACCGCCTGTTGGGAATGCGCCTGGTTCGCGTGGGCGGGGGATGGACGGGCCTGTGGCGCCCGCTCGTACGGACGCTCCTGCTGGCCCTCGTCATCCCCGCGCTGATCTGGGACGCGGACCAGCGCGGCCTTCACGACAAGGCCGCCGGAACGGTCCTGATCCGCGGCTGATCGGCATCCGCGACCGACGCTCAGCGCGGCCGCGGTGCTCGCGCCCGCAGCGGGTCGATGCCCTTCGGGATCGGCAGCGACGTCACCGACTGCGAGACCGAGTCGACCCGCTTGACGACGGCGGCCAGCGTGGCGCGGTCGACCTTCTTCGGGAACGACTTGATGGTCGAGGACAGCTTCGAGATCGGGACGTCGCCCTCGTCGTGCCCGACGTAGACCACGTTGATCGGCACGCCGGAGGCGACGCGCTGCACCTTCATCTTCTCGTCGTTGACGAGCCGCGTCAGCCGACCGCGAGCACCCTCGGCGACGATGACGACACCGCCGCGGCCGATCACGCGATAGACGGCGTCCTGCGTCTTCGGGTTGACGCCCACCGGCATGTCGGATGCGACCCAGCTGCGCCCAAGAGAGGTCGACAGCACGTGACCGGCCGCGCCCGCCATCCCATCGAGCTTGATGTACATCGCTCGCGTGGACAGACGCGTGAGCACGATCATCGCGCCGAGCAGGCCGAACAACAGGCCGGTGACACCCCAGAGGATGATGCTCCAGATCGCCGCCGGCGGAATGAGGAATCCGATGAGGACGCCGATGCCGACGCCGACCACCACGACCGCGACGAGCACCCACGGGAGCCACGAGAACTCGGCCTTCGTGAAGGTGTAGAGGGAGCGGAGCTGGGAGAAGAAGCCGGGGCCCTTCTCGGGTGAGGTACTGCGGGATGCCATGGCACACAGCCTACCGTCGGCATGGCCCGCCTCACGCGCGGGTCCCGTCGCCACTCGTCCTCCACAGGGCGGCCGGTGCGGCGGTCCTCAACAGATGACCTAGTGTGCGATGTGGGCACC
>CANSLE010000241.1 GCA_947647645.1 uncultured Microbacterium sp. | reverse complement strand
GGCCACATCGGCCGGGCCGGTGACGACACGCACGCCCTTGCCGTCGTATCCGCCCCGAGGCGTCTTGACCACGACACGCCCGCCGTGGTCGTCCAGGAAGGCCTGCAGACCTTCGGCATCCGTCACCGCCGCCCAATCCGGCTGCGGCATGCCGAGCTCCGCCAGCCGCGCGCGCATCGCGAGCTTGTCCTGCGCGAACTGCAGCGCATCGGGCCCGGGGTACACGCGGATGCCGTCGGCCACCAGTGCCCGCAGCACCTCCTGCGGGACGTGCTCATGGTCGAACGTCACGACGTCGACCTCGCGGGCGAACGCCCGTACGGTGTCCAGGTCGTGGTAATCACCGGTGGCGGTGGCCGCGAGGGCTGCGGACATCCCCTCCTCCTCGGCGAGCACGCGCACCTGCACGCCCAGCTCGACGGCCGGCGCGATCATCATGCGGGCCAGCTGTCCGCCGCCCACGATCCCGAGGGTCAGTGCCATGGTGCTCCCTTTCGACCGCTCCATCTTCTCAGTTCGCGTCCCGCCCCGTCCGCCGTGTCCGCAGTCTCGGCGCACCGTTGCGGTCTCGCGGTTGGGGAGGGGCGGGCGGGGTTACGGGAGCGGGGGCGGGTCGGGGATGACGGTGGTCGCGGCATCCCAGCGGGCATCGCGGTGCGCGAGGATCTGGCTCACCTCGACCTGGTCGGACAGCGCCTCGTGCACGAGACGGACTGCCGGGACGTTGACGAGCCGCAGCGGCTCGTCGACACCATTGGAGAGCACCAGCGTGCCGGCGCCCCACAGGCGCTGGATCGGGCCGCGCCGCTCGGTGATCGTGTACCCGCGGGCGTGCAGCAGCTCGGTGCGACGACGACCGAAGACACCCGACTGCTCGACGACGCGGCGGGTCGTCACGGTGTACGTGTGCGACAGCCACCGCAGATACGGCAGCACCACGAGAAACAGGACGACCACCGCGGCGGCGGCCCACAGCATCCAGTCCTGCAGCGGCGCCGGGAGGTTGCCGGTGAAGTACCCGACCGCTCCGGCCACGGCGATCAGGACGAGCGCCGACCAGAACAGGCGGCGTCCCTGCGCGCGCAGGCGCGCGATCCGCCGCTCGGGCGTGGGCGCGCCCGGTGCGGGCGTCGCAGGACGCCCGGTGTACGCGATCGGCGAGGTCACGCTCTCATTGTGCCGGTCGATGGGGCGAAAGGCGGCGCAACCGGGCCGTCTTCGCCGTGTCGCGCCCGAACGGCGGCCCTTCGCCCTCCGACTCCGAGCCGGCGGGCGTCAGCGCACGTGCACGACGTCACCCGCGCTGACGACGGTGTCGACCCCGGCGGCGGTGGTCACCACGAGCCGTCCCGAGTCGTCCAGACGCGCGACCGTGCCCTCCAGGCTCGTCTCATCGGGAAGGGAGACCGTCACGCGCTGCCCGATCGTCGCGCACCGCGCGGCGACGTCCGCCGCCACCGCGGAGCCGCCGCCGACGGCGAGATCCGCGATGCGATCGCGCAGTCCGCGCACGAAGTCCGCGGCGAGGCGGTCCTCGTCGGCGACCGCGCGCAGCGCGGCGAACGACGTGGCCGTCGGGACGGGCAGGTCGACCTCGGCCATGGTCGTGTTCACGCCCGCACCGACCACGACCGCCTGCGGGTCGGCGGGAAGGACCTCGGCGAGGATGCCGCAGATCTTGCGGCCGTCGACGAGCACGTCATTCGGCCACTTCAGCACGACCTCGCGCCCGGGCAGCTGCGCCGCGACGGCCTCGACCATCGCGGCACCGGCCACCAGCGGGATCCAGCCACGGTCGTGGACGGCGACGGCGCCGACGCGCAGGAGCACCGACACCGCGAGCGCGGATCCCGGCGGCGTCACCCAGGTGCGGGCGAGACGTCCGCGTCCGGCCCGCTGGTCGCGGGTGAGCAGGAGCGACAGGTGGGGGTGTCCGTCCGGATCCTCCTCGGCGTCGCGGATCAGCTTCGCGTTGGTGGAGTCGACGGTCTCGATGACGTGGACCCGCGGCGAGACCGCGGCCGTCAGGGGGTAGCCCTCGATGGGAATCGGCATAGCGCCACCCTACGCGCGCGACCGGTCTCCCGACAGGCCGGCGAGTCGGCGGCATCCCACAACCGAATCCACGTCTCGTTGTGAGCGTCCCCCAACCGACCCGCAGACGCGGTCGCTAGGGTGGAGAGCGTGCCAGAGCAGCCAGATCACACAGAGCGGGCAGATCGACCCGCACAGCCCGATCTCTCCACGACCGCCGGCAAGATCGCCGACCTCCGCGCCCGCTACCAGTCGGCCGTCGTGGATGCCGAGGCGACCGCGCGCGAAAAGCAGCACGCGAAGGGCAAGCTCACCGCCCGCGAGCGCATCGAGATGCTCGTCGATCCCGGCACCTTCGTCGAATTCGACGAGTATGTGCGGCACCGCACCACCGCGTTCGGGATGGACCGCTCGCGGCCGTACGGCGACTCGGTCGTCACGGGCGTCGGCGCGATCCACGGGCGCACCGTCGCGGTCTACGCGCAGGACTTCACGACCTTCGGCGGCTCGCTCGGAGAGGTGGCCGGCGACAAGATCATCAAGATCATGGAGTACGCCCTCCGTGGCGGCATGCCCATCATCGGCATCCTCGACTCCGGCGGCGCCCGCATCCAGGAGGGCGTGGTGGCGCTCGGCAAGTACGGCGAGATCTTCCGCCTCAACACGGCCGCGTCCGGCGTCATCCCGCAGATCTCGATCATCATGGGCCCCGCCGCCGGCGGCGCCGTCTACTCCCCCGCCCTCACCGATTTCGTCGTCATGGTCGACAAGACGAGCCAGATGTTCGTCACCGGCCCGGACGTCATCAAGACCGTCACCGGCGAGGACGTCGGGATGGAGGAGCTCGGCGGTGCGTACACGCACAACACCCGTTCGGGCGTCGCCCACTATCTCGCCGAGGACGAGGACGACGCGATCGACTACGTCCGCTCCATGGTCGGCTACCTGCCCGACAACAACATGGCGGAGATCCCGGTCTACGAGAACGAGTTCGAGTGGGAGACCACCGATGCCGACCGAACGCTCAACACGGTCGTGCCCGACTCCCCCAACCAGCCCTACGACATCCACCAGGTCATCTCGCACATCGTCGACGGCGGTGACTTCCTGGAGGTCCAGCCCCTCTTCGCGCCGAACATCGTCATCGGCCTGGGCCGTGTCGAGGGTCGCACGGTCGGCATCATCGCCAACCAGCCGTCGCAGATGGCCGGCACGTTGAACATCGAGGCGGGCGAGAAGGCGAGCCGCTTCGTGCGCTTCTGCGACGCGTTCTCGATCCCGATCCTCACGCTCGTCGACGTCCCCGGCTACCTCCCCGGCACCGACCAGGAGTGGACCGGTGTCATCCGTCGCGGCGCGAAGCTGCTCTACGCGTATGCCGAGGCGACCGTTCCGCTCGTGACCGTGATCCTGCGCAAGGCCTACGGCGGCGCCTACATCGTCATGGGATCGAAGCAGCTCGGCGCCGACGTCAACCTCGCGTGGCCGACGGCCGAGATCGCCGTCATGGGTGGCCAGGGCGCCGTGAACATCCTCTACCGCGGCGAGATCCGCAAGGCGGAGGAGGCCGGCGAGGACGTCGCTGCCGTGCGCCAGCGCCTCGCGAACGAATACACCTACAACGTCGCCTCGCCGTTCCTCGCCGCCGAGCGCGGCGAGCTGGACGGCATCATCGAGCCGGCCCAGACGCGGGTCGCCGTGGCGAAAGCGCTGCGTTCGCTGCGCGGCAAGCGGGCCAGCCTCCCCCCGAAGAAGCACGGTAACATCCCGCTATGACCGCATCCGCCATGTCGCCGGAACCGGCCGCCGTGGACAGGGATGCGGCGAGCGCGGACGCCGTGCGCATCGACATCCGCCGCGGAAGTCCCACCGCGCAGGAGCTCGCCGCCGTCGTCGCCGTCGTCACCGAGGCGTATGAGCGCGAAGCCGCTGAGGCCATCGCGGAGGACAGCCCCCGCCGGTCCGCCTGGCAGGTGTCGACGCGGACCCTGCGGGCGCCGTTGCGCCGTGAGATCGGCTGGGGCCGCTTCGCCGGCTGATCCGGCTCAGCCGGCATCCCCCTCGCCGTGTCCCCCAAAATACCTCCAGACAAGACTTCTCCGACCAGGAAGAATCGATATCGCTGGAACGCTTCTGCGTTCGGCCGGTTCTGCTTCATGAGCGGACCGGTCCTTCGCGAGTCGGTTTTCGGGTAACCGCTCGCATGGCGAGGGGCGGGCGGCTTCGCC
>CANSLE010000240.1 GCA_947647645.1 uncultured Microbacterium sp. | reverse complement strand
AGCGCCTGCGCGGCGGAGCTGAGCGGACGTCGCCGCGCCCACGCAAGCGAGACGGCGAACGCCGGCACCGCACCGTCGAGCGGCACGGTGCGCACCGGCATCCGCTCTGCGCCTCGCCGCGGACGCGCGACGGATGCCGCGGCCGCCGCGAACTGGGGGACGATCGCGAGACCGAGGCCCTGCGGAACGTAGGTCGCCGCGGTCGAGAGGTCGGCGACCTCGATGAGCACCCGGCGCGAGACGCCCGCGTGTGCGAACGCGTCGTCCACGATGCGTCGGGACCCGTACCCCGGCGGCAGGTCGACGAAGCTCTCGCCCTCGAGATCCGCGAGCCCTACGCCCGTCGCCTCCGCCAGCCGATGCCCGTGCGGGACGACGAGCACGTACGGCGAGGACGCGACGACCTCGCCCTGCAGGGTCGCGGGGAGGGCATCCACCACCGCCAGGAGGGCGACGTCGATCTCCCCACGCTCCAGCTGGGCGACCAGGCCCGCCGACCCGAGCCCGGTCGCCCGCAGCTGCACCGCGACAGCCGGGTAGCGGGCGTGATACCGCCCCAGCACCCCCGGCACGTCGACGAGGTCGACGCCCGTCATGAGCCCCATCGTCACGGCGCCGCGCAGGTCGGTGGCCGCCGCGGCGACGGCCTCGCCGAGCTCGCGCAGCTCGTCGAGCAGGTGGCGCGAACGGGTCAGCAGCTCCTCCCCCGCACCCGTCAGGCGGATCTGTCGATGCGAACGGTCGAACAACTCGACGCCCAGCTCGCGCTCCAGGTCGCGCACGGTCGTGGACACCGCCGACTGCGCCAGCAGCAGGCGATCAGCTGCCCGCGTGAAGCTCAGCTCCTGGGCGACGGCGACGAAGACGGAGAGGTGGCGCACATCCATACCTCGATCATGCCCCCGCACACTGCATGCGGATTCATCTGATCGACAGATGAGTCGCATCGTCAACGCCGTCTTCCTCGCGCCGCTCGTGGGGCGGAGCATGGAGACATGAGCATCGCCCCGGTCCTCGTCCCGTCCCCTGCGGCTGCCGCCGCTGCCATCACCGACGCGCCGGCAGGTCCGCGCGCGGCCGATCGCGTCGTCGAGGTGCTCCGCGCCCACGGCGTGCGCTGGGTGTTCGGCGTCCCGGGCGCCAAGATCGACCCGGTCTTCGACGCTCTCGCGGCGGTGCAGGGCGTCGCCGGCGCACCGCAGCTGATCACCTGCCGCACCGAGCAGAACGCGGTCTTCATGGCCGCGGCGGTCGGCCGGCTCACCGGCATCCCGGGGGTCGTGCTGGTCACGAGCGGCCCCGGCACCGCCAACCTCGCGACGGGGCTGCTGACGGCGACGACCGAGGGCGACCCCGTGGTCGCGATCTGTGGCGACGTCTCGCGGGCGCAGCACCTGAAGCGGGCGCATCAGGCGATGGATGCCGTCGGCATGCTGCAGACGGTGACGGTCTCCGCGGCCGAGGTCACCGCCGCCGACAACGTGGCGGAAGCGGTCGTCAACGCGTTCCGCTCCGCGACGCGCGAGCCCCGCGGAGCGGCGGCCGTCGTGCTCCCCTACGACGTGTCCACGACTCCGACCTCGATCGGCTTCCGAGACCCGATCGTGCCCGCCGTCACGGGGGGCGCGGCCGCGGCCTCCGTCGATCGCGCCGCCGCGCTCCTGCGCGCGGCACGGTTCCCCGTGATCCTGGCCGGCGCCCGCAGCTGAGACCCCCGCACGGTCGAGTCCCTGCACGAGCTCCTCCGCGCCACCGGACTGCCCGTGGTCGAGACGTTCCAAGCCGCCGGCATCATCTCGCGCGACCTCGAGCACCACTACCTGGGCCGGGTGGGCTTCGCCCGCAACCAGCCGGGCGACGTGCTGCTGCACCACGCCGATCTCGTCCTCACCCTCGGCTACGACCCGGTCGAGTTCGTGCCAGCGGAATGGAACCTCGGCAAAGAACGTCGTGTCGTGCATCTGGACACCGTTCCCGCCGACATCGACAACGACTACCGACCGACGGTCGAGCTGGTCGGCGACCTCGCGACGACCCTGCACGATCTGCGGCGGGCCGTCGCGGCGGTCGGCGGGATGCCGACGCCCGACGCGGATGCGGCGCTGATCGTCGACCGCGAACGCACCCGGCTGGCGGAGAACACCGACCTCGGCGACCCCGAGCACGACGACACGTTCGGCCTCGACCCCGTCGCGGTGGTCGCCGGCATCCGAGCGGCTCTCCCCGACGCGGCCACCGTCCTCTGCGACGTCGGGTCGAACTATCTCTACATGGCCCGCCACTTCCGCACGTACCGGCCACGCTCGTTGATGTTCTCCAACGGACAGCAGACCCTCGGCGTCGCGCTGCCGTGGGCGATCGCGGCGAGCCTCGCCGATGCGGGCGACCCGGTGCTGTCGGTGTCGGGGGACGGCGGCTTCCTCTACTCGGCCGTCGAGCTGGAGACGGCCGTGCGGGTGGGCGCGCGCTTCACCCACATCGTCTTCAACGACTCGGCCTACGACATGGTGGCCTTCCAGCAGGTCGAGAAGTACGGGCGCACCGCCGCCGTCGAACTCGGCACCTACGACGTGGTGGCGTTCGCCGAGTCCTTCGGCGCCCGCGGCCACCGCGTCACCCGCATCGACGATCTTGTCCCGACGATCGTCGCCGCCCTCGCCGAACCCGGACCGTCGGTCATCGACGTCCCGGTCGACTACCGTGACAACCTCCGCCGCCTCGGCGGCGACCTGCTCGCCGACGTGCTGCTGTGATGTCACCGCATCCTCTTCGCCTGCCTTCCCGAAAGGATCGCTCATGACCGCCGAGCGTCACACCCTGTTCCAGACCAGCCTCATGGCCGCACTCCTGGACGGCATCTACGAGGACGACATGACCGTCGGTGAGCTGCTGGCGCACGGCGACTTCGGCATCGGCACGTTCAACGCCCTCGACGGCGAGATGGTCGTCGTCGACGGCGTCGCGTACCGCCTACGCGGTGACGGCACCGCGTCCGCGGCATCCGGTGACGAAGCGACCCCGTACGCGGTCGTCACCGACTTCGTCCCGACGATCACGCGGACGCTGCCCGACGGCGCCACCCGCGCCGAGGCATCGGCGGCGATCGACGCGATCACCGCATCGGCGAACTACATGTACGCGCTACGCATCACCGGGCGCTTCCGGCGGGTGACCGCGCGCACGGTGACCCGCCAGCAGAAGCCGTACCGGCCCATGACCGAGGCGACCGACGACGACGCGGTGCTCGAGTTCGACGACGTCGACGGGACGATCGTCGCGTTCCGCACGCCGCTGTACGAGCAAGGCATCGGGGTTCCCGGCTGCCACGCCCACTTCATCGACGACGGGCGTACACGCGGTGGTCACGTCCTCGACTTCACCCTGGCCCACGGCACCGTCGAGCTGTGCCTGTGCACCGATCTGCACCTGCGGCTGCCGCTGACCACCGAGTTCCGCGAGGCGGAGCTCTCGCCCGACGACCTGCCCGATCAGCTCGCCAAGACGGAGTTGCACGCCCAACGCGGCTGAACATGCCCGCCGCTCCCGCCGCACGCATCAGCGGAAGTCCCGCGAGCGGTGGCGCACGCCGATGCGCAGGTCTTCGAACGCGTCGGCGACGAGGTTCGTGACGCCCTCCGGCGAGCGCTCGAGCATGCCGCGGGCGATGAGCGCCGGCGCGTCGCGCAGCACCCGTCGATAGCGGTCCCAGACGCCCTTCGAGCAGATGACGTTGACGAGCCCGTGCTCGTCCTCGAGATTGATGAAGGTGATCCCGGATGCCGTCGCCGGCCGCTGCCGATGCGTCACCAGTCCGGCGACCTCGACCCGCCGCCCGGCCTCGTGCGTGCGCAACGCCCGCGAGGTGAGCACCCCGCGGGCGTCCAGGGGCGCCCGGTAATGGGTGAGCGGGTGATCGTCGGTCGAGATGCCCGTGGCCCAGAGGTCCGCGGCGAGCACATCGTAGGTCGATTGATCGCCGAACAGCGGCGGCTGCACCGCGACGAGCGAGTCGGGCAGGAATTCGGGCAGGTCCTGCGCCGCGTCGCCGGCGAGCCACAGCCCTTGGCGCCGCGTGATGCCCATGCTCTCGAACGCCCCCGCCGTCGCCAGCGCCTCCACCTGGGCGGCCGTGGCGCCCGTCCGCCGCACGAGATCACGGAGGTCGCGGAACGGACCGTCGCTCTCGCGCGCGGCCACGATGCGCTGCGCGAGGGGCTTTCCCACCCCGGTGACCCCGGCCAGCCCTAGCCGGACGGCGACGCGGC
>CANSLE010000239.1 GCA_947647645.1 uncultured Microbacterium sp. | reverse complement strand
GAGGTCCCCGATGCGCACGGCGGACGTCTGCACCGGGTGCGCGCGTCGGTCGGGATGCTCCGGCTCGACTACGGCGCGACGATCGAGGGCCCGGCCGCACCGCGGGGGGCCGACGAGACCGAGCTGCTGGTCTACGGTCGCCCCAGCCGGTACGCCGAGTCCGACGCCCTCGCCCCGACCGCCGCCGCCGAGTTCGCCGGCATCGACGATCCCGCCGCGCTGCTCATCGCGGTGTCGTCGTGGGTGGGCACCGCGCTGGCCTACGTGAGCGGGTCGAGCCTGCCCACCGACGGCGCCACGCGCACCCTCCTGGCCCGCCGCGGCGTGTGCCGGGACTACAGCCACCTCTGCATCGCCCTGCTGCGGGCGCGCGGCATCCCCGCACGGCTTGCCGCCGTCTACGCTCCGGGCCTGGACCCCATGGACTTCCATGCGGTCGCGGAGGCCTGGATCGACGGCGCGTGGCGGATCGTCGACGCCACCACCCTCGCGCCGCGGGGCACCCTCGTGCGCATCGCAACGGGGCGGGATGCCGCGGACACCGCCTTCCTCAACGTGTTGAGCGGTCGGGCAGACCTCGTCGACGTGCAGGTGACGGCGACCGCCGACATCCTGCCCGGCGACGACCTGGACCGTCTCGTCAGCCTGCAGTGACCGCGATCCGCTGCGCGCGACCCACCCGCGGACCCCGACACCGCCGCCGCGGTGCTCGCGAACGCCCCGCGGACGTGACACGCTGACGGTATGAAGGCCTGGATCGTCCGTTTCGCGTCGCTGTACGTGTTCAACGTCGTCGTGCTGCTCCTGATCGGCTGGCTGACGCCCGCACACGTCGGGTTCGCCGCGATCTGGGCGGCCGTCGTGCTCACCCTGGCCGAGATCGTCGTCAGGCCGCTGGCCGAGAAGGGCTTCCGATCGGCAGCGGCCCGGTCGGCGGCGGAGCGCACCCGTGCCGGCGAAGCGCTGGTGCAGACCGCCATCGTGCTGGCCGTCGCGGCGATCGTGTGGGTGATCACACTGCTGCTGACCGGCGTCAACGCCCGGGGCAGCTGGTTCTGGGCCTATGTCCTGCCGCCGATCATCATCGCCATCGGGTGGTTCGTCTACGCGAAGATCGACGAGAAGGTGGAGGCGCGCGCGGGCGACTACTACGACCGCGCGGCGCGCCGTCTCGGCCGCAAAGAGTGAAGACCTCGTAACAAACCGACGCCCGGCGCCGCCCGTGCCGTCTCGGGCGGCGAAGATGGATGTCGCGGCATCCGCGCACAGCATTCGGCGTGCCGCCCATTCCCGGAGGTCTCCATGACGCGTCCCATCCTGCGCACCGCCCTCGCCGTCACCGCGGCCGCCCTCGCCCTCGTCCTCGGCGGTTGCGCCGGCGGCACGGGAGGTGCCGCCTCGGGCTCGTCCGACGCGGATGCCGGCTACCTCACGCCCGGCAAGTTCACCGTCGCCACGGGCCAGACGGCGTACGAGCCCTACGTGTACGGCGACGACCCGGCATCCGGCAAGGGCTTCGAGGCCGCCGTCGCCTACGCCGTCGCGAAGCAGCTCGGCTTCGCGAAGGAGGACGTCGTCTGGGTGCGCACCTCGTTCGAGGCCGCCATCGCCCCGGGCCCGAAGAACTTCGACGCCAGCATCTTCCAGTACACGATCACCGACGCGCGCAAACAGGCCGTCGACTTCTCCACGCCGTACTACGAGGCCAGCCAGTCGGTCGTGGCGTTCACAGGAGGAAAAGCCCAGGGCGTCACCGACATCGCGGGCCTGAAGTCGCTCGCGATCGGCGCGATGAGCGGCTCGACCAGCGCGGCGACGCTCGAGAAGGCGGTCGCCCCGACCACCGCACCCTCGCTGTACAACTCCAACGAAGACGCCGTGGCGGCGCTCAAGGCCGGTCAGATCGAC
Organism: uncultured Microbacterium sp.; assembly: GCA_947647645.1. Classification (GTDB taxonomy): domain Bacteria; phylum Actinomycetota; class Actinomycetes; order Actinomycetales; family Microbacteriaceae; genus Microbacterium. The sequence continues at coordinate 2,368 of CANSLE010000239.1, read as the reverse complement.
GCGATCGTCCTCGACACCCCCACCGCCTACGTCGCGGTCAACGCGCCGTACATCGAGAACTCGTTCGTCGTCGGCGAGCTGCCCGCGGTCGGCATTCCCGACCAGTGGGGGCTGCTGCTGGCCAAGGGCTCTCCCCTGACCGCGAAGGTCAGCGCGGCGGTCGACACGCTACGCGAGAACGGCACGCTCGACCAGCTGAAGAAGACGTGGCTGTCGGTACTGACCGCGGGTGTGCCGCAGCTGAAGTGACCGGCTCGGGTAACGTCGCTCTGTGACCAGTCACTCGACCACCCGCGCGCCGAGCGTGCTCGAGCTCGAGCGCCGGGCGTTCCGCCGCGGGCGCGAACGGCGATCGGTGATCGTCGCCGTCGCGTCGAGCCTCGTGTTCGCCGCGATCGTCTGGGCCACCGTCATCAACACGCCCGGCTGGGCGAGCGTGCAGCAGGCCTTCTTCGACCCGCAGATCGCGCTGCAGTCGCTGCCGAAGATCTGGGACGGGTTCCTCCTCAACCTGCAGGTGCTCGGCATCTCGCTCGTCACCGTGTCGGCGGTCGCGCTCGTCATCGCCGTCCTACGGACCGTCCGCGGCCCGGTGTTCTTCCCGCTGCGGGTACTCGCCGCCGCCTACACCGACCTCTTCCGGGGACTGCCGTTCATCATCGTGCTGTACCTCATCGGCTTCGGCGTGCCGACGATCATGAACACCCGCATCCCGGTGGTCGTGCTCGGCGTCGTCGCGGTCACGCTCACCTACTCGTCGTACGTGGCCGAGGTGCTGCGGGCCGGCATCGAGTCGGTGCATCCGTCGCAGCGACTCGCCGCCCGCGCCCTCGGACTCGGCTACGTGCAGACCGTCCGCCGCGTCGTGCTGCCACAGGCCGTGCGCAAGGTCACGCCGGCGCTGATGAACGACCTCATCTCGATGCAGAAGGACGTGGGCCTCATCTCGATCCTCGGAGCGATCGACGCGATCGCGGCCGCGCGATCGTCTGCGTCGCTCAGCTACAACTTCACGCCCTACGTCGTCGCCGGCATCCTGTTCATCCTGCTGGCGATCCCGACGATCCGCCTGACGGACTGGTACACCGCGCGGCTGCGCGAGCGCGAGCAGCAGGGATCGATCCTGTGAACGCCCACGCCGCGGCATCCGCCGTTCCCGTGCTGCGCGCCGACGACCTCTGGAAGTCGTTCGGCGACCGCGACGTGTTGCGCGGAGTCTCCGTGTCGCTGTCGGCGCACGAGGTGGTCGCCCTCATCGGCTCCTCGGGGTCGGGCAAGTCGACGCTGTTGCGCTGCCTGGGGCTGCTCGAACCGATCGACGACGGGCGCATCTGGCTGGGCGAGCTGGACATCTCCGACCCACGCATCGACGGCAACCGGGTGCGCGCGCGGCTGGGCGCCGTGTTCCAGAGCTACAACCTGTTCCCCCACCTGTCGGTGCTCGACAACGTGACCCTGGCGTCCCGCGTCGTACACCGGATGCCGCGGGCGCAGGCCGAGGACCGGGCGCGCGATCTGCTCGCGCGCGTCGGGCTTGCCGACTTCGCGAAGGCACACCCCGACCGTCTCTCCGGTGGACAGCAGCAGCGCGCGGCCATCGTCCGCGCCATCGCGACCGACCCGGAGGTGCTGCTGCTCGACGAGATCACCTCGGCCCTCGATCCCGAGCTCGTCGGCGAGGTGCTCGAGCTCGTGCGCGCCCTGGCATCCGACGGTACGACGATCCTCATGGCGACGCACGAGATGGCCTTCGCGCGCGACGTCGCCGACCGGGTCGTGTTCCTCGACGAGGGCGTCATCGTGGAGGAGGGGGCCGCGGCATCCGTGTTCGCCGCGCCACAGCATCCGCGCACCCGCGCATTCCTGTCGCGCTTCTCCGGCTGAGCGGCCGACGAGGCGACCGTCCGAGAAGCCGGCGGGGCTTCAGCCGGATGCCGCCGCGGAGGCACCCGTCCCCCGACCGCGTGCGGGCACGGCGACGAGCGCGAGCCCGGCGGCGATGACGACGAGTCCGGCGATCGACGCCGTCGACAGCTCCTCGTGGAGCACCAGAAGCCCGAGCAGGGTCGCACCGAGCGGCTCCGCCAGCGTCAGTGTCGACACCGTCGCCGGGCTGAGCCGCCGCAGCCCCGCCCCGAAGAGCAGGTAGGCGACCGTGACCGTGACCGTCCCGAGCCAGAGCGCCAGGGCGATCCCGGGCGTCGTGGCGAGCCAGCCGGTCGAGGTCGACAGCAACACCGGGATGCTGAGCACCGCCGCCGCCCCGAAGACCGCGCCCATCGTCGCCGACGCCGACCACCCGCGGTCGAGCAGCAGCTTGCTCGCGATCGCATAGGTCGCGTAGGCGGCGCCGGCTCCCACGGATGCC
>CANSLE010000238.1 GCA_947647645.1 uncultured Microbacterium sp. | reverse complement strand
GATGCCGCCGAGCACGGCGGTGCCGAGCACCGCCCCCAGCTCGTAGGCGGTCTCGGAGACCGCGCTCGCGGCACCCGCCTTCGCCGGCGGTGCGCTGGCGAGGATGAGCTCGTTGGAGACGGTCTCCGCGGCGCCGATGCCGATACCGAGCAGCATGAACGCGGCCACCAGCAGCGGCAGAGCGCCGTCGCCCACCGAGCCGGGGACCATGAGGTAGGCCACCACCGAGAACAGCAGCGCGACGGGCACCACGATACGCGCCGACACCCGACGGGCGATCGGCACGACGAGCAGGCCCGCGACGATCATGGCCGCCATGCCGGGCATGAGCGCGAAGCCGGCGTGCATGGGCGACAGCCCGACGATCAGCTGCAGGTGCTGCGCGACGAAGTAGAGGAATCCGACGAGAGAGACGACGCTCAGGAGGTTGACCAGCAGCGCGCCGCTGAACGTTCCCCGAGTGAAGAGACGCATGTCGAGCATCGGCTGGTCGGCGGCCAGCTGCCGACGCACGAACACGACACCGAAGCCCAGGCCGGCAACAGTCAGGACGACCGGCAGCACGCCGAAGCCGTGTACCGCGACCTCCTTGATGGCGTAGACGATCGGCACCATCGTGAGCATCGACAGCGCGATGCTCACGGGGTCGATGCGGCCCGGATGCGGGTCGCGGCTCTCGGGGACCAGCAGCGGCGCGAAGACGAGCAGCGGCACGAGCACGGGGACCGACATCAAGAAGACCGAGCCCCAGGCGAAGTGCTCGAGCAGGATGCCACCGACGATCGGCCCGAGCGCGGCACCGGCCGAGAACATCGAGGCCCATACGGCGATCGCCATGCGGCGCTGGTCGCGGTCGGTGAAGATGCTGCGCAGCAGCGACAGGGTCGAGGGCATCAGCATGGCACCGAACACACCCATGCCCGCACGGGCGGCGATGAGCCAGGCGGCACTGGGGGCGAACGCGGCGAGCACCGAGACCGCCGCGAAGCCCGTCGCGCCGATGAGCAGCATCCGACGCCGCCCGAAGCGGTCGCCGAGGGTACCCATCGTCACGAGCAGGCCCGCCAGCACGAGGGGATACGCGTCGATGATCCAGAGCTGCTGGGCGCTGGAGGGGTTAAGGCTCAGGGCGATGTCGGGCAGTGCGAAGCTCAGCACCGTGTTGTCCACGGAGACGAGCAGCACCGGCAGCATCAGCACGACGAGCGCGAGCCAGCCGCGCCATCCGACGCGCTTCCCGTTCGCCTCGGCCAGGGAGATTTCTTCAGTAAGTGTCATCATTTATAAACCGTCCAGCCGGTATGGTAACAGACATGACCGCCCCCCGCTGGATAGCATCGAGACCATGAGTCGCCCTCCCCTGGCACGTGAGAAGGTGCTGGACGCCTTCGAGACGATCCTCATCGACGAGGGTGAGCGCGCGGCGACGATGGATGCCACGGCTCGCGCGGCCGGCGTGTCCAAGGGCGGTCTGCTCTACCACTTCGCGTCGAAGGAAGCGCTCGAGGCGGGCCTGATCGAACGTCTCCTGCTGCTCGTGGACGAGGACGTCGCAGCGATGTCCCGCTACCCGGGCGGACGCATCGCGCACTACCTGCGCTCGTCGGTGATGTCGAACGATCCCATCGACCGCATCATCCTGGCGACATCGCGGCTGGTGCAGGGCGGCAACACGCAGGCGGCCGAGGCCCTGCGCGACGTGAGGGACAGGTGGGCGGACGCGCTCCGCCCCGACGCGCCGGACGGCGCCGCCCTCGATCTCGTGATGCTCGTCGGCGACGGCCTGTACTTCAACAACGCGCTCTCGGGCGGCTCGATCCCCGGCCCCGTGCCGCGCGGCGACGCCTTGGACGCTCTCGTCGCCCTCGTCGAGCGCGCCGTCCGCTGACTCTCCCGCCAGCGGCGTTCCGACTCGTCGCTGCGCTCCTCCGCCGCGCGCGGGCGCGTCAGGCCTCGACGATCTCCAGCTGGCGGAAGAGGTCCGCGCCGATGGCCGCACGCGTGTCCTCGAGGATCGCGTCGGGCACGGGCTGGTCGACGGTCAGCACCGAGAGCGCACGGCCCGAGGCGTCGGGCTGTGCGACGAACAGGCCGGCGATGTTGATCCCCGCCTCACCGAGCTTCTGGCCGTAGATGGCGACGATGCCGGGGCGGTCGGCGTAGTGCATCACGATGTGGTGCTGCTCGATCGGCACCTCGATCTCATAGCCGTTGATCTCGACGATCTTCGGCACCATGCGTGTGCCCGCGAGGGTGCCCGCCACGGTGAGCACCGAGCCGTCCGACAGGGTGCCGCGGAGGATCGTGATGTTGCGGTACAGCGGGCTGTCCGCTTCGACGATGAGGCGCGTCTCGATGCCGCGCTGCTCGGCGAACAGCGGCGCGTTGACGTAGGACACGTTCTCGCTGACGATCTTGGTGAAGATGCCCTTGAGTGCGGCGAGGCGGTAGACGCTGACGTCATAGGCGGCGAGCTCGCCGCGCACCTCGATGTCGAGGCTCGTGAGGGCGCTCGTGGCGAGCCCGGAGAAGACCTGACCGAGCTGCTCGACGAGGGCGATGCCCGGGCGCACGAAGGGGTCGATGACGCCACCCGCGACGTTCACCGCGTCGGGAACGAGGTCGCCCTCCAGGGCGAGCTTGACCGAGCGGGCGACCGAGATGCCCGCCTTCTCCTGCGCCTCGTCCGTGGAGGCGCCCAGGTGCGGCGTGACGACCACGTTCGGCAGCGACAGCAGCGGGAATGCGGTGCCTTCGGGCTTCGGCGGCTCACTCGTGAAGACGTCGAGGCCGGCCCCGGCGATCTCCCCGGTGGTGAGGGCGGTGTACAGGGCTTCCTCGTCGATCAGGCCCCCACGGGCGACGTTCACGACGTAGGCGGTCGACTTCATGCGCGCGAACTGCTCCGCACCGATCATACCGGTCGTCTCGGGCGTCTTGGGCATGTGGATGGTGATGAAGTCGCTCTGCCCGAGCAGTTCGTCGAGGCTCACGAGGCTGACGCCGAGCTGCTGGGCACGCGTGGGGGTGACGTACGGGTCATACGCGACGACGCTGACGCCGAACGCCTGCAGGCGCGCCGCGATGAGCGCACCGATGCGGCCGAGGCCGATGATGCCGACGGTCTTCTCGAACAGCTCGGTGCCGGTGAACGAGCTGCGCTTCCAGGCCCCCGCGGCCAGCGACGCGTGGGCCGCCGGGATGTGACGCGCGAGGCTCAGGATGTGCCCGACGGTGAGCTCTGCTGCCGAGATGATGTTGGAGGTGGGCGCGTTGACGACCATGACCCCAGCCGCGGTGGCGGCCTTGATGTCGACGTTGTCGAGTCCCACGCCCGCGCGGGCCACGACCTTCAGCACGGGAGCAGCCGCGATGGCCTCGGCATCCACCTTGGTCGCCGAGCGGATCAGGATCGCGTGCGCCTCGGCGATCGCCGACAGCAGTGCGGGGCGGTCGGTGCCGTCGATCTGACGGACATCGAAATCCGGCCCGAGGGCGTCGATCGTGGCGGGTGAGAGTTCTTCGGCGATGAGGACGACAGGCTTGGACACAGCGGCAGGACCTTTGCGAAGGGATCGGATCGAGGGAAGGATGCCAGCTTATCGGTCGTGCCACCCCACATCCGACCGTGTGACGGCCGGGGAAAAGGCGTGTCTCAGCCGATCATCGACGTGCCGGAGGGGCCGACGGTGTACGTCAGGATGTTCAACCAGAACACCGCGACCACGCACAGTCCGCTGATGAGCACGAGCGAGAACTGCCACCAGGTGCGGCGCCAGCCGACGGCGAAGGCGACGCCGAACGCCACCAGCGGGAAGATCACCGACAGCAACAGCACGAACCAGCCGTAGCCGTTCAGCGGCTGCGCTCCGGATGCCGCCCGCAGGAGGAAGTCGACGGCGTTCCAGACGAAGTACGCGTAGAAGAGTCCGAAGAGCCCCGAGATCGTCACGATCAGCCACGTCGGGAGCGTGCGTCGCGTCGGTGTGGTCACGGGGGTCACGGGGGTCACGTCGCCGGTCATCGTCCCACCGCCCCCACCATGATGAACGGCCACGGGACGAGAAGCGCGAGCCCGCCGCACAGGAAGAGGACGCGGATCCATGCCCTCGTGAGCCGTGTGAGCACGAAGACCGTGAGGAACCACACGGCCGGGGCCGCCACCGCCAGCCAGAACGCGACCGCGTATCCGACCGGGCTCACCAGGAATTGTGCGGTGCCCTGAAGTCGCAGCCCGCCGATGATCCAGCCGATGGTGAACAGCAGGTACGCACCGGCGAGG